>CAZFDO010000113.1:0-5804 GCA_964517965.1 uncultured Clostridia bacterium | reverse complement strand
CTATTTTGAACTTATTTAGGCCTTCCTTGATTCTTTTATATTTGTCCGGATCGTCGATCTTTTTGATCTTCACCCGTGAATGTCCGGCTTCACTGCCGGCCAGGGAAGATTCTACTGAGTCAATACGTTCAGGCTGGAGCGTGACCAGATGATCAAAATCCAGTAAATTATACAATCCGGCGTAACCATTGGGAATAACTACGCATTCAATTCCCTGCTTGTGCGCCATCTGGGCTGTGCCTTTGACTACAGCGTTCAGTCCGCCGCAATCTCCGCCACTGGTAATAATACCTATCCGTTTAATCTCAACCATGGTGTTTCTCTGGCCTCCTTAAGTTAGTTTTCAATTATTGAAAAGATAAATTAATATAACAAAAAAACAGGAAAAAGTAAATAGAATTATAATGTAGAGTAGTAGTCAGGGTTTAGCCAGATCGTAACTGGTGAGCAGGTCCTTATTGCCAAGAATTTCCTCAGTCGGGCCGAAAGCTTTTAGCCTGCCCCGGTTTAATAGGGCCACTTTATTGCACAGGACTGATACCATTTCCAGGTCGTGAGTAGCGATGATCTTAGTGATATTCAGGTTCTTGAACAGGTCGATCATTTCCCAGCGGTGTTTAGGGTCCAAATTGCTGGATGGTTCGTCCAAAACCAGGATTTTTGGTCTCATCGAGAGTACGGTAGCCAAAGCTATCCTTTTCTTCTCGCCAAAGCTTAAATGGTGCGATGAACGATGTTTAGCACTCAGCATATCCACTTCCTGCAGGGCCAGGTCCACTTGCCAGTTGACTTTATCCTTGCTCCAGCCGAGGTTAATGGGTCCATAAGCTATATCTTCATAAACCGTAGGCATAAAAAGCTGGTGTTCGGGGTCCTGGAAGACCAAGGCTACTTTTTCCCTGATCCTGGACAAGTTTTCCGCCGAAATTTCCAGGCCGTCTACCTGGATTTGATTCTTACCCCGCAAAATACCATTCAAGTGCAGCAAAAGAGTTGATTTCCCGGCGCCATTTGGCCCGATCAAGCCGATACAATCCCCTTCTTCCACTTCCAAAGAAACGTTTTCCAGGGCTACATTACCATCCGGATAGGCGTATGACAGGTCCTTAATTTCGATCAAAGGGCTCATGGTCGGCTATACTCCAGGATCTTTATCAGGATAAAAATAGTGACTGCGGATATACCAAAAATATAATCCCTGTTTTTCAGCTCGAAATTATCTAAGGTCCTGACTGTCCCGTCGAATCCCCGGGAGAGCATTGACTGGTAGATCCGTTCGCTCCGCTCAAAGGAATGGATAAATACCACGCCGATAATATTGGCCAGGGTTTTGGTATGGAACCATTTCGAGCCTCCGGCGGTCCGTGAATCCTTGGCTATCTTCACATTCATCAATTCATCGGCGATCACGAAAAGATAGCGGTACATGAAAGAAAAGATCATGACCAGGATAGCTGGGATCTTCAGCTTTTGCAGGGCTTTCAGGAAATGGGAAAAACTGGTAGAAGAGATCAGCAGGATCATCACTATCAGTGAAAGATAAGCTTTACAGATGATAAACAGGCTGAACCAGGGTTGACGCTGGTGATAAAAGAGTAAAAATAAAGCAAAAGATACTATGAAAGGTAAAACCACCAGGGATTTTTGAAAGATACGGACAAGTGGGACTTTGGCCAGAAGAACGCATAGTCCCAGGATAAAAGCATAGTAGATTAAAGAAAAGGCCTTCGATAATGGAGTGAGATTCACCAGGAAAACAAAAAAGAGAGAAAAAGCGATTTTTATCCTGGGATCAATTTTTTGCAATATACCGTTGATCTGCGCATATTCGTCGGCAAAGTGATGTTTCATCAGATAAAACCTTTCAGTTGGTAGTACACGAACTTTATATATTCATCAGTGGTGGACATTAACCCAAGTTCTGAGTACCACCAGTTATCCCTGCGATACCAGCTATCCTGCACCGGATAGATCATGACTTTGATTCCGGAATTCTTAAAAACCTTTTTAAAGACATAAAAAGCCCGCTTAGTATGAAATGGCTCGCTGACCACTATGAGCGCTTTAATATTGCGTTTCCGGCACTCAGCCAGGCTCAAGGTAGCGTCATCATAGGTGCTTTTCGAATTAAGGATCGGGAATATCTTTCCTTTAGGAACGCCGCGGCTCATGGCCAGTTTTTGTCCTTGCACCGCCCAGTGATAAACCGGACCGCTCATGATCTGCTCATATTCCCCGGTCATCATTATCAGGTTAGCATATTTCTCCAAATATAGTTTCGTGCCTTCCAGGACCCGTTCACCCCTGCCGCCACCCAGTACCAGGATGGCATCAGCTTTCTCGATCTTATCCTGGTAAATGAGCCATCCTCCCATCTGCCCCAGCCAAAACTTATAAAACAGCGGGAACTGGAGAATAATAAAGCACAATATTATTAAAATATATTTATTACGTTTTTTCATAAATTAGTAATATCCATATTTATAGCTATATGCCATATGCTATAAGCGACTTTTATTTTGGCAGGTTCAGCGAAATATCCACATCTCTCTTTTCTTCTTGTGATATCCTGAACATCTCTTTTTCACTATAGCCCAGCACATTAGCTATGAACATATCCGGTATCTGATGGATGCGGATATTATAAATATTCACGCTGTCATTATATAATTCGCGCCGGTCAGCCAGCTCTGATTCCAGGCCGCTGATACGGTTTTGCAACTGGGTAATGTTAGTATTGGACTTCAGTTCAGGATAGGCTTCGCCTACGGCCCAAATGCCGCCCAGGGCTCTGGTCAGGTTCCCTTCCTTGACTGCTTTGTCAGCTACACTATTAGCATTCATGGCTGCAGTGCGCAATTCGATCACCCTCTCCAGTGTGCCGCGCTCATACTGGGTGAACTGTTCACAGATCTTGATAAGTTTCGGTATCTCATCATGCCGTTGTTTCAGGATGACATCAATATTGGCCCAGGCTTTTTCAATGTTCCTGGATACCCGGACCAGTCCGTTGTAGAGCGAAATGCAATAACTGATCAATCCGATTACGGCAAACAAAAATATCAGCAGAAATAAAATACCCATATTCTCCTCCTTTATGTATTTAGAATAATGTTCCAGTAAGAATTTTTATTAAACCAAAAATACAGCCTGACGCGAGTAAGGCTCCGCCGATGATCTCGGCCAGTGACCGCCAGGAAAGCGTCTGACACAGGTCTTTTTCACTCTTTTCCGAAATAATGAAAATAGTTTCTTCCTGGCCCTTATCGATAACGAAATTAGTTTCCTGGGCCTGTTCAGGTTGCTTTAATTGTTCCTCCAGCATTACTTCCTTCATCTTGGCTACGGCCTGCTCCCATTCAGATACGCTGACCGTGCCATCCCCGTCAGTGTCGAACTTCTTCATTTCCTCTGGTTTATTTTTTATTTCCCTCAGCCGTTCATTAAGTTTCATTTTAAAATCAGATACAAAATTAGCATTCTTGTTCACTGAGCCTAATACATAAACCTGGTCATCGGCGCAGATATCCCATTCCCGAAAGCGCATTTTCTGGTTGCCGAACCAGGTTTGGTACCTGATGTTATTTTGGTCCAAGAAGTTCACCAGATTAGAGGGTATTGCCCTGCCGAATAAACCTGATTCAAAGTTAAAATCAGGTTTGTCCAGATTAAGTTCCGCCCTCCTGGGATTGACCAATACTTTACCTGTTCCGTCATCCAAATGAAACAGGTTATCAAAACTGCCGCCGTCTGCGACCTTGACCCAGCGGCTGTTCTTGCCCCGCCGCTCATATCTTTCAATCAGGTATTTATAAAATACGCAAGCCCGGCCGGTAAGCGGCCCCTTAAGCGCATACAGCCATTGTCCCGCCTTGCCCTGTAATTCCACCAGGCCCATAGCCATAGACCTGATCTTAGACGTTGGGATGTTTTCAATGAGACGTTTCCGGCGCCATTTCTTGAATCCGTTAAAAAACAGCCATAAGCCCACCCCGGTAAATATTGCTAAATATGCTATAAGCTTAAATGAATCTTCACTTGACCGCATCAAACCCTCTTTTGCCTAAATCTGTGCCTGTCCCCGCGTCTTTGATCCCGATTTATTGGGATCAGCAGGGGATAATCGTACCTAAGGTATTACATCGGTAAATCTCGTCAGTCTATTTAGAACCGCAGCTTCGGCAATAGTTCCTTTATTGATCAATTCTTTTATTTCCGGCAAGACTTTTTTAAACTTATTGATCAGCAGTTTAGAGCATTGACAGTAAAATTCCACCTTTTCCCGGCTGAAATTCAAATGCGGCACAACGCATCTCCCGGCGCAAATAGTCTTTATCTCGCAGTCACGGCAGATCTCAAAATCATAATGATGCTGGGACTTGGACATGTCCGTGCCTTCTTCAATGGTCCCGATCTGATTATGATAGCTGTCTTCGCAGGTATAAATAGAGCCGTCAATCGCCAGAGCCTGGAAATTCTCACCTATGCCGCACGGTAGCCCGGAGTAGACATGCTTCTTCTCCAGGATGTCATATAATCCCTGGAAAGGCACCAAATGAGGGACTTTGCCTTGCCTGAGCGACAACAGCCACCATTCCAGTAAACGGTCCAGATCGCGGTCATAGCGCTTCAGGAATTCAGGTAGAGCATGCTGGTTGTCCGAATTTTCCAGGAACCAGAATATATTGTTGAATTTATCAGCCAATCCCATAACTGAATCGTAGACACTGGCTTCCGGGGAAACGGTTACAAAGGCCAGCACTTTATCCTGCACCCGGTCCTTGACGGAGAGATAGTTATCCAATATTTTGCGATGTGTTCCTTTTCCCCTGGTTCGGTCATGCTCCTGCTCTACGCCATCAATGGAAATGGAGATCATGTTCATTCTTTCCAGCAGAGGCAATAGTTTTTTGTTGAGCAGGGTGCCATTAGTAAAGATATTATACAGGGGGTTTAAATCTTTCAGGCCGGCCATGATCTCACTGACGAGCCCTTGCTCCAGCAATGGTTCACCGCCATAAAAGGTCACTACTACCGGGTCATAATGATGCTGGCTGACATTTTCTTTGATATAGCTGATAATTTTGCCGGCATCGGCTTTGAGGTCTTTTTGCCTACGGCGTTCGCTGTTGATGCAATAAACACACTGCAGGTTGCAGCGATTCGTCGTCATTATGGAATATTCCATGTAGCTTTCTTTTATGCAGGTCATGGAGAAACTTTCAGGGGAGTTCTTTTCTCACCAAAGAAGTTATTTTGAGCATCAGGGAGTCAATCTCCGGGCTGGCGGATCTTCCCCAGGTTGGCGATTTCATGACTATATACTCCCCTTTTTGGTAAGAAAAACGGGGCGGGTAGGCGTCCTGAGTCCCTGCCGGACGGTTATACTGGGCGTTAGCCAGGCGATTGTATTTAATGATCTGTTCCTCGGCCAGGGATATCTGGTAGATGTATATTTCAAAATAGGGATTGTAATCTTCGGGATGCTGGGCGTCTTTGGCCACTGTATTATTGGTGTCGGTGAAAGTTAATAAAAATCCGGGTAATTTATCAAAATCATTGATTTCTAATGATTGCGCGGCTCTTTCGTACATGGGGATGCCATCCGCTTTCTCGGTTACGGTCCAGCCTTCCGGCAATAGACCTCTTACTTTAGTCGTTAGTGGCTGTTCTTCTGCCTGGACTGATAAGGTCATGACCAGCAGCAGGGTTAAAAGTAATAAAATCGAATATACTTTTTTCATTTAGAGCTCCTGGTATAATGTTCACTGTGTAGTACAGTGACATGAATTAGTCGTAGCCGT
>CAZFDO010000112.1:1126-5820 GCA_964517965.1 uncultured Clostridia bacterium | reverse complement strand
TTGTTTATTTTTATTGACTATCCTTTAACCCGTTTACTGGCTTTACTGATCTTTATTGCGGCATCTCTGACTGACTTGTATGACGGTTGGCTGGCTCGACGTAATAATTATATCACTGATTTGGGTAAATTCATGGATCCCCTGGCAGATAAACTGCTGGTGTCAGCCGCGTTTATTTCTTTTGTCCAGTTGCAGGAGCTGAGCATCCCTGCGTGGATGGTGATTATCATCATCAGCCGGGAATTTATAATCACTGGGTTGCGGACCTTGGCTGCGGCTAAAGGTAGAGTGCTGGCAGCCAGCCGGGCCGGCAAGTATAAAACTACTTCACAGATGACCAGTATCATTATTATCCTGATCATTCTGGCTTTAAACGCCATGTATAAAAGCGGCTATATTAATCTAAGATTTCTTAATTTTGACTGGTACTTTACCACCCGGCTCATCTGTTACTGGTTGATGGCCTTGACGACACTACTGACTGCTATTTCAGGTGTCAGTTATATTAATAAATATAAAAGCTTGTTTCTCGAGGAATCGCAGTGAGAGCATTAGCCAAATTATTGGCTACCTGTTTTTATCTTGGCTATATTCCCATAGCTCCCGGAACCTTTGGCGGCAGCTTGCTGGGCGTGGGGATTTACCTGCTAACTTTTCAGAATAATATTGTTAATTTATTAATAACCCTGGCTGTGATCCTGCTGGCTATTTGGAGCAGTGGCCAGGCTGAGATAGTTTTTGGAAAGAAAGATGACCAGCGCATCGTCATTGACGAAACCGCTGGGATGTTAATCGCCATGCTGTGGCTGCCGGACAAAAACCCGTTGTACCTGGGATTGGGTTTTGTCGTTTTCCGGGTCATGGATATCGTTAAGCCGCTGGGCATCAAAAAATTGCAGGCGATCAGGGGTGGTTGGGGAGTAGTAGCGGATGACGTCGCCGCCGGCCTTCTGACCAACGTCATTCTGCGCATCGTCATGAAAATTGTTTAGGCTTATTTCTTTTTGGCTTGACAAGTAGATAAATATGTGTTACATTGTAATACAGGAGGGTCCTAATATGAGAAACAGTGTATCTATAAGCCTGCCAGACGCGGTATTCCGCAAGCTTAAAGATAATAGTAAGAAAGAAAATGCCAATATCAGCGAAGTAGTGCGCAAAGCCCTGAAGGATTACTTTTTTAGGACAGAATTTGAAGAGTTGCGTAAAAAAGCCATGCTGGAGTCGGCCAAGAAAGGTATTGTGCTTTCAGAAGATGAGATTCTGGCAAAGATCTCATGAGGATCCTTTTTGACACCAATGTCCTAATAGCGGCTTTCCTGAGTAATGGGAGCTGTTACGAAATAGTTCAAAGCGCGATTAACGCCCACGAAGTATTCTATACCCAATATGTCCTTAGAGAATTCCACCATAATTTCAGGACCAAGTTTAAGTTTTCCATTTCCGTGATACAGGGCATGACTATCTTTATAGAAAAGCATTTTCAAGAAGGTGTTACCGGCAAAAGCATTCCTGGTTGCTGCCGGGATAAGGATGATAATCATATCCTGGCAGATGCTGAAGCTAATGGCATAGAGGTTATTATTACGGGAGATAAGGATCTACTGGTTTTGAAACAGTATAAGGGTATCAGAATTATCTCGCCTAAAAAGTATTGGCTGTTATAGGAATATTATGCGGAAACAAGACACTAACCCTAAAATAGAAAAAGTATTGATCAGTATGATCCGTGATCTTCCGTCATGGAAGAAATGCCAGCAGGTCAGCCGGATGACTCAGGCCTGCCGCCAGCTTGCTTTGGCCGGCTTGAGAGACAGATATCCTCATGCTTCTGCAGAGGAACTGAGCAAGAAATTGGCTGTCTTATGGCTGGGCAAAGAATTGGCCGCCAAGATATATGGTTGGGATCCTGGGAAAGAAAACCTATGACCGAAGACAATCCTATTCACGTAATACTGGCCGTAACTGAGGTTTTTGAGAAGATGGGTATACCCTATCTAATCGGTGGTTCTTTGGCCAGTTCTATTCATGGAGAGGCCAGAGCAACACGCGATGTGGATATTGTCGCGGCTATTGAAATAAAAAATATAAAGAGGTTAGTAGAGAGTTTAAAGGACAAATATTATATTGATGATGAAATGATCCGCGCAGCAGTCAAGCGCAAAAGTTCATTTAATCTGATCCATTTTGAATCTCAGTTCAAGGTAGATGTGTATGTGTTAAAGCAGGATGTATTCAGTCTGGAAGAATTTAAGAGAAGAAGGAAAATAGCTTTAGATCAAGATCCGGAAAAAGCCGCGTTTTTCGCTACTGCAGAAGATACCATCCTTAGTAAATTGCTCTGGTTTAAGAAGGGCGGGGAAGTATCGGACCGGCAGTGGAATGACATAGCCGGAGTGATAAAAGTGCAGCAGGGTCGTCTGGATAAAAAATACCTGAAACATTGGGCGCGGATATTGGATGTGGCGGAATTATGGGAACGCGTCTTGCGGGAAAATAAGTGAAATATTTGCCGCAGAATAAGGGAGTTTGGATGAGAAGGCTTAAGTTAATTAGTTAACTCCGTCACCTAAAACGTCAACAAGATAATCAAAAAAGGAGACAGAATTGATTAAAACTTTTATAGCGATATTATTAATCTTGTTTATTAATGTTCCCGCTAATGGCAAAACTCTTGGATATGAAGATAGTTTATCAGCAACAGTTGGCTCTATAGTTAAAGGAGCAAAAGACAAATCAATTCAAAAGATAGCAGTCATAAATTTCATAGATACAACGAGTAAACAGCGTTTTTTGCTTAGTGATATCCTGGAAGAAGATTTTACGACAAAACTAATACAGTCCAAAAGATTCGATGTAATTGTCAAGAATCGCATTAACCAAAAAGCAACGGGGTCAGTCCTTGAAATGGGAATTAACGTTCCAGGCTGTCCCCTTTGTAAGCGGTTGAATATACAGAGGGTTTGATAATGGATTTTGAGAAAGTACTTGGAATAATCATCAAGAGATTTGACGAAGAGAAAATAAGCTATGGGCTTATTGGCGGGTTTGCCATAGGCGCTCTGGGTATTTCCAGGTCAACCATAGACTTAGACTTTCTGGTCAATAAGGATGATCTCCATAAAATTGAACAAGTGTTGAGAGATGTTGGTTATGAAAGTGTCTTTAAGAGTGAAAACGTTGCTCAGTATGTTTCCCCGGTTAAAATTATGGGAGAAATAGACTTCCTGCTGGCTTTTCGCGGACCTTCATTAAAAATGTTGGCAAGGGCGATCGATATAGATATCTTTAACGGAAAATACAAGATCAAGGTTGTAAAGCCGGAAGACATCATTGGCCTGAAGCTTCAGGCGTTAGTAAATGATCCGGAACGTTTGGCAAAAGAATACGCTGATATTGAGGCGCTGATGAAGCAATATGATCAGCAACTTGATTGGCCGGTTATTGAAGAGTATTTTGGCATATTCAATAAACAGGATAAATTTTCCGAGTTAAAGAGGAAATATCATGCTGAATGAAAAGGAAAAACAGGAGTGGCGCGAGTGGGCGCAGTCTGATACCTTAAGAGAGGATATGCGCCGCCTGGAAAAGAACAGGCATAACCCTTTTATCGTTAATGGCCGGGTAGATTTGGATAAATATATACGTTTTCTTACTGAATTTAACGCCTTTGCCAACCATGCGCGGAAACCTTTTCACCGTATCATTGATAAAGATATGAGGTTATAGACAAGGAAACAATGGTGTTGTATATTTAAGTATAGGAATTTCAATCCCTATACTTGATACGTTCGACGGCGCCAAACTGCGGCCTTTAGGCCGCGGTCAAAAGCGCCGCTCAGTATGGCTTCGACTGAGCTCAGCCGAAGTCCAAGGTCGAACCATTAGCCCGGGGAGTCGAAGGGTTGATTACACAGATTGAAAGTTAGATTATCCCCCCTTGATCCCGATTTATCGGGAGCAAAGCAGGGAGGACAGGCGCAGATTTAAGCAAGCGCTTGTAATCGGTGTAATTATTTATTAATTGACATAGAATATATTATATGTTATTATAATATTAACATATAATAGGAGTTGGCAATGGAAATAAGAGAGAAGATCAAATTTGCTTTAAAGGAAACAAATCCCTGGTGGAAAAAAGGATCTTTCACGGTTGAAGATTATTTCCCTAGGGAAATTTTCCAGCAAATTGAACCATATTTTAATACCAGGCAGATCATTGCTTTAGTGGGGCTCAGGAGAACAGGTAAAACCACATTGATTTTAAAGGTGGTAGAGAATTACCTGCGGCAATTACCAGCGGAGAATATAGTATATTTTTCTTTTGACGATTTTTCCAATGTGGATTTGGAAGACGTTTTAGTCGTCTATGGGGAAATATTCCCGCGCTTGAATCTACATGCGTCAAAATATTTGTTTTGCTTTGACGAAATACAGAAGCTTGATAATTGGCAGGATAAAATCAAACGCTTGTATGATACGTATCCGAACATTAAAATATTTGTTTCCGGCTCAGAGAGCCTATTTATCAGGAAGAAAATCAAAGAAACACTGGGGGGACGCATATATGAATTCCACGTCTCGCTGTTGAATTTCCGGGAATACCTGTATTTTACCGGCCAGGAGAAGTTTATCAGTAATATGGAATTATATAAGACGGAAATTATACGGAGCTACCGTCATTTCCTGAAAGT
>CAZFDO010000112.1:0-1116 GCA_964517965.1 uncultured Clostridia bacterium | reverse complement strand
TAAAGAAGCCGTAGTAGATAAAATAATTTATAAAGATATACCGCAGATATTTGCCATAAGAAATGTGGAAATAGTCAATGATATATTGGAATTGATTATTTATTCTCCGGGGCAAATTATAGATATCGTTAAGTTAGCGAAGGAGTTAAAACTAAGCCGGCAGGTGGTATCTTCCTATCTGGATTATCTGGAAAAATCTTTTTTAATTAAGAAGGTTTACAATTTTTCCCGGAATCTCAGGAAGCAGAAACGAGCGCTGAAAAAGTATTATCCGGCCATTGTTTTTCCCGCGGTAGTTGAAGATAAATTCGCTTTCTGTTTTGAAAATTCCCTGGTTTGGCAATTGGACGCCCAATTTTTTTATCGCGACGCTTATCAACATGAAGTGGATATAATCCTGGTAGGCAAAAATAAGGAGATTATTCCTTTGGAAGTAAAAACCGGAGCCATTGATTTGAAAGGGTTGAATACTTTCTTAAGAAAACATAATTTGACAGATGCGTTAGTCATAACCATAGATCGCGAAGATAAGATTGGCAATACAAAAATATTGCCTTTTTACAAGTATTTGCTGACTGATATCAGGGATGAGTAAATTTATGCGCGGAATCTTTTTCACCGCATATTGACGCATATTGATAAAGATATAAGGTTGTAAATAAAAATATTCAAGCAGTGATAAGATTAGTTTGTAATCGGTGCGTAGTCCTCAATGCCAGATTTACGTTAGTAAATCTACATGGGATAATCGCATTTTGAAATCTGTGTAATTAACTTCAAAAGGGAGGAAAAGAATTATGGCCAAGGAAACAGAAAAAGAAAAGGGAACAGAAAAAGAAACAGAAAAAGATAAAGCGTTAGAGTTAGCCATCGCCCAGATCGAGAAGCAATTCGGCAAAGGCTCAATAATGAAATTAGGCAAGGACGCGCACGTACCCGTAGATGTTATACCCACCGGGTCGCTCATGCTGGACATCGCTATCGGTGTCGGCGGCGTGCCCCGCGGCCGGGTGATCGAGATATTCGGCCCGGAATCCAGCGGCAAGACCACCATCTGCCTCCATATCATCGCTGAAGCGCTGAAAAGGGGCAGTACCGCTGCTTTTATTGATGTAG
>CAZFDO010000111.1:0-5852 GCA_964517965.1 uncultured Clostridia bacterium | reverse complement strand
TCCGCAGGCCGGGATCGAAGCTTTAGTGGAAAAAGAGAAAGTGGATATGCGGCTTTATCGCATAATCTATGAAGTTATTGATGATGTGAAGAAGGCGCTGGAAGGTATGCTTGAGCCGGACATCAAGGAAGTTAAGCTGGGCCGGGCCGAGGTACGGCAAGTCTTCAAACTGCCCAAGGGCGGCGTGGTGGCTGGCAGTTATGTTAATGAAGGCCTGATCTCGCGTACCGCCAATGTGCGGCTGGTCAGGGATAATGTGGTTATTTTTGAAGGCAAGCTTACTTCTTTGCGCAGATTCAAGGACGATGTCAAGGAAGTGGCTACTGGATTTGAATGCGGTATCGGGATCGAAAATTTTAATGATTTGAAAGTCAGCGACAGCATCGAAGCCTACAAGCTGGAAAAAGTGATGCGGAAACTGGATGCTAATAGCTAAATAAATGCAGTCGCTAGTTTCTGGTCGCTAGTCGCTAGTTTTAGAACAGTCGCTAGTCGCTAGTTTCTAGTCGCTGGTTTTAAGGTTTTTACCAGAACCTAGAACCCAGTGACCAGAACCCAGATGCCAGCAACCGGTTAATGGGGTTTAATATGAACAGACGGGTAATCCGGGTAGCGGAACTGATCAAGCGGGAAATGGGCAAGATCATGATCGAAGATTTTAAGAACAAGGAGATCGGTTTTGTCACCATCACTGATGTGGAGCTAACCCCTGATTTAAAACTGGCCAAGATATTTTTCAGCGTGTATGGCCCGCCGGAAAAACAGCGGCAAACCCAGAAGATACTGGAAGATGCTACGCCTTTTTTCCGCAAAGAAATAGGCCACCGGATCCAATTACGATTCGTACCGACATTGCGTTTCCATTATGATCAAACCCAGGAGAAGGCTGGACATGTTTTTGAGATCCTGGAAAAGATTAAAAAGGAAGAACAAAAAAAATGTTCTTGAAAGTGATCAGGGATATAGTTAAGATCATAGTTTCAGGGCAGTCTTTCTTTCTCACTTCTCATATCAATCCCGACGGGGATTCCATATCCTGCGAGACAGCCATGGCGCTGTTCCTGGAACAGTTGGGTAAAAAGAAATATGTGATCGCCAACCGCGATGGTTGCCCCGAAACATATCGCTTCCTGCCCCGGGCCGGGAAGATTGTCAAAGCAGACCGGGTTCGCGGTGTTTTTGACGTAGTCTTGATCCTGGATGCCAGCGATATCCAGCGGACCGGTAATATTATCGATCTGAAAACACAGGCCAAAAAAGTGATTGTCATTGATCATCATTTAAGCGCGCTCCCTTTTGGCGATCTCAATTACCTGGATAAGGCCAGCGCTTCCTGCGCCGAACAGATATATAATGTAGTCAAAGCCGGGTCTAAAAAAATTACCCCGGCACTGGCTACTTGCCTTTATACCGGCATTGTAACTGAAACCAATAAATTTCAGGAAGCCAATACTAATCCGGCAGCTTTGCGGACTGCGGCGCTACTGGTTGAAGCAGGGGTTGATCCCTGTGAACTAGGGCACCGGATCTATGAAGAAAACAGTTTGCCCCAGCTGAAATTACTGGGAGCCAGTCTCTCCGGCATACAAGTAAGTCACCAAGGTCAGGTAGCCACGGCAGTAGTGACCCGGCAGTTATTGCGCAAGACGGGGGCCAAGGTAGAACATACGGAAGGCATCATCAGGTTTGCCCGTTCACTTAAGGGCGTCAAGGTAGCCATGGTGTTGAGACAGCAGGATAACGGCTTTAAGGTTAGCCTGCGCTCCAAAGACAATGTCGATGTAAACGTCATTGCCGTTAAATTTGGCGGCGGCGGACATAAAAGAGCAGCCGGGTTTTTTCTCGCCGGATCGCTGGAAAAAGTAAAGAAAGATGTATTGCTAAAGATCAGCAAACAGTTATCCAGATGAGAATTTATTACGGATTACAACATATAAAGAAATTAAAGCCTCCGGTTATCGCCCTGGGAACCTTCGACGGAGTGCATCTGGGACATCAAAAACTGATAAAAGCTGCCGTCACCGAAGCGCGGGAGTCTGGCGGTACCAGTGTTGTTCTGACTTTTGACCATATCCCCCGGGAGATCCTGAACAAAAATATTACCGGCGTACTGCTGACCACTACCAGGGACAAAATTGAGCTGATCAGGCAATTGGGTGTGCAGGTGATAGTGGTATTGAAGTTTAACCAATCCCTGGCGGGAATGGCTCCGCCAGATTTTATCAAAAGTATCCTGGTAAAAAAGCTGGGGATAAAAAGCCTCTGGGTTGGTGAATATTACCACTTTGGAGCTGGCCAGGCCGGCGGGGTTGAAACCTTAAAAACATTTAGCCGGCAATTTGGCTACGCGGTAAAAGTAATTCCCAACCTGCACCGGCGGGGTCAAAAAGTTTCTTCCAGTAAGATCCGGGAATTACTCCGGGCCGGCAAGATCAAAGCCGCCGCCGGGTTACTGGGCCGGCCGTACAATTTAACCGGTAAAGTAGTATCCGGCAGGGGACTGGGCCGGAAATTGGCTTTTCCGACAGCCAATTTGGATATAGATAAACGAATGCTTCTGCCCTTGGGTATCTATGCTGCCTGGGCCAACATCGGGAACCGCCTCTGGCCTGCCGCTGTTTTCATCGGGTACCGGGCTAGCCTGGGGAAAGCTCAGAAATTACCCCAGGTGGAGGCGCATCTCCTGGGATTCAAAGGTAGTCTTTACGGGAAAACATTATGCCTGGAACTGTTCCGGAAACTGCGGACAGAGCAGGTTTTCCGCAATCACGGTCTGCTGGCCGGCCAAATAGCCAGAGATGTAACAAAAACAGCCAGGGTGCTAAAAGAATATAAATAATCTTGTAAAAGTAAGGCCGATATGCTATAATAAAAAACTATATCGTAGCATACTAACTTAAGGTAGATTATAGAGAGGAGTAAAAAACGATGGTGTTACCCAAAGAGAAGAAAAAGGAAGTCATCGAAAAATTCAAGAAGAGCGAGAAGGATACTGGTTCCGCGGAAGTGCAGGTGGCTTTGATCACCGAGCGTATTAACCAGCTCACCGGGCATTTCAAGGAGCACAAGAAAGATCATCATTCCAGACATGGGTTGCTGAAATTAGTCGGACAGAGAAGGCGCCTTTTGAATTATCTTAAAAAGTACAATTTAGAAAAATATCGGGCCATGCTCGAAAAATTAGATTTACGCAAGTAAAGAGAGGAATTACGTTGGAAACTAAAAAACAATCAGTAAGTTTAGAGTTGAATGGCAAGACCTTGAAGTTTGAGACCGGCGAGCTGGCCAAACAGGCCCAGGGAGCCGTAGTTGCTTCTTTTGCCGAAACTGTGGTCTTGGCCACGATCGGGATAGCCAATAAACCAAGGGAAGCGATCGATTTCTTCCCCTTGACCGTAGAGTATAGGGAAAGAACCTATGCTGCCGGAAAAATTCCCGGGGGATTTTTCAAGAGAGAAGGAAGACCGCGTGAAAAAGAAATACTGACCTCGCGTTTGATCGACCGTCCTCTTCGTCCGCTATTTGACGAGAGGTTTCGCAATGAGATACAGGTAATGATTACGGTACTTTCCGTGGATACCCAGAATGACCCGGATGTACTATCCATCTGTGCCAGTTCCCTGGCTTTAGGATTGGCTGGGGCGCCTTTAGCCAAGATGGTCGCGGGTGTAAGGATCGGAAAAATTGAAGGGCAATTGGTCCTTAATCCAACCACGGATGAATTAAAAACCAGTACTTTTGACATCGTTGTCGCCGGCACTAAAGATGCTGTGACCATGATCGAGGGCGGTTCTTATGAAGTCTCTGAAGAAGAGGTTCTGGAAGCCATTAAATTCGGCCATAAATACATTAAGGATATAGTCGCTTTACAGGAAGAATTACTTAAGATGTGCGGCGCTAAACCTAATGACTATGCTTTGGCTGATCCTGATCCGGCTTTAATACAGGATGTAGAAACTTTTGCCAAGCACTATATTCTAGAAGCGGTGCAGGTAGCAGAGAAGAAAGCCCGCGAAATAGTGCTGGATAAAGGAATAAATGAAACATTAGCTAACTTTGCTGAAAAATATCCGGAACAGGAAAAGTCCATCAAGCAGGTCATCGACGGGATGCTGGAAAAAGAGATCCGCCGGCTTATTTTGGAAGAGAATAAACGGTTGGACGGGCGTACTTTTGACCAGATCCGCGATATCGGCGTACAAGTCGGCGTATTACCGCGGACTCATGGTTCTGCGGTCTTCACCCGCGGCCAGACTCAGGCTTTGGTGACCACTACCCTGGGTACAATGGACGACCGCCAGATCATGGATGAACTGGATGGCGAATACAAAAAGAAATTCATGTTGCACTACAATTTCCCGCCGTTTGCGACCGGGGAAGTAAAACCTCTGCGCGGCACAGGCCGGAGAGAAATAGGCCACGGCGCTTTGGCGGAAAGATCGCTCAGCCCCATCCTGCCGACCGAGGAAAATTTTCCCTATACCATCAGGATCGTTTCTGATATCTTGGAATCTAACGGTTCCTCATCCATGGCTAGCGTGTGCGGTGGTACGCTTTCCTTGATGGATGCAGGCGTTCCCATCTCTGACCCGGTAGCCGGTATTTCCATCGGTTTAGTATTGGAAAAAGATAAATATGCCACCTTTACCGATATCAGCGGCCATGAAGATCATTTTGGCGATATGGACTTCAAAGTAGCCGGAACGCATAAAGGCATTACCGCTATCCAATTAGATATTAAAGTAGAAGGTTTAAGTTTCGAGATCTTAGCGGAAGCCCTGGAAAAAGCCAGGAAAGGCAGGCTCCATATCTTGGCAGAAATGACTGCCGTACTGCCAGCCAGCCGCAAGGAAATTTCCAGCCTGGCGCCGAAGATTTGCATTATCCAGATTCCTACTGATAAAATAAAGTATGTCATTGGACCGGGCGGCAAGGTGATCAAGAAAATTGTTGAAGATACCAAAGCTGAGATCAATATTGAAGACGACGGCAAGGTATTTGTCTCCGGACCAAACCAGGAATCAGTTGACGCTGCTTTGCAGATGATCGGCTACCTGACGGCAGACGCGGAGATCGGCCGGAATTACAAAGGCAAAGTTACCCGCCTGATGAACTTCGGAGCTTTTGTAGAGATCCTACCCGGCAAGGAAGGGCTGGTGCACATTTCCCAGTTGGCGGATGGACGCACGGAGAAGGTGGAAGATGTGGTCAAGGAAGGTGATGAGATCGAAGTGAAGGTTGTGGAAATTGATTCCATGGGCCGCATTAACCTTAGCCGCAAAGCAGTGTTACGCGAAAATAAATAGGCCCCGTTAGAGATTCAGAGAAAACTATTATAATATATGTATTTTAACAGGATAAAGGAGTATTTTAAACGTGGCTGAAGAAGATCTGAAAGAAATAAAAAAGGTCTTTAAATTCATGGTTAAAGAGGACCTGGTAGAGCTCGATATCCAGGACCAGAATGGCAAACTCAAACTGCGCCGCAAGGAAGAACGGGCCCAGCATTACGCGCATCCGGCGGCGGCAGTTCCTATGCCGAAATCTCCGAAAGAAGCCCATATTCCTATGGGTGCGGTGAAAATAAATGCCCCTCTCGGCGGAATTTATTACCGGTCTCCGGCTCCGGGAGCTGATAATTTTGTTTCCGAAGGCGATGAGATTAAAAAAGGCCAGACTATCTGCATTATTGAAGCCATGAAAATGATGAATGAGATACAGTCTGAAACGAGCGGAAAGGTGATCAAGCTTCTGGTAGCGAACGGCCAGCGTGTCGAAAGCGGCCAGCCTCTTATCCTGGTAATGCCTTAGTTTGAAATTATTTTTCTGTTAGCTAAAATTTAAAAGTGCAC
>CAZFDO010000110.1:1267-5852 GCA_964517965.1 uncultured Clostridia bacterium | reverse complement strand
GGCATAATTATATCTATTATGTTCCGGGTCATTATAGAAACGGATGCAGTTACAGCCCATCTCCTTTAAAAGCCTAAAATCTCCTACTACCGGTTCATCCTCATCCTGGATATGATTCCTGTTTTTGTCCACCCAGCTTTCGTAAGGAGCATCGATCTTCCCGTTATTATTGCTGTCCTGCCACATCCAATTGGCTTTAGGCATAGCCTGGGAGAATTTCTTTAGCGGCTCCGGAAAAGGAGTTTCCCCGATCTTAGTCGGGGCATAGGTAATACCTTTGATAAAAAACGGCCGGCCTTCCACTCTCATCTGCCAGTGCCGATTGGCAAACTGCAACAGCTGAACTTTCCCTGTGCCTATGGTCTTTTTTATCTCCATTGAGTCCAGGTCTTTTTCTTCCTTGATCCTTTCGTTCCTACCCCAAGGAGTAAAAAAGCCCGGGATTATCTCGATTTTTTCCTTGACCAAGTCAATATTCCGCAGCGGGAATTCACGATGTCCCCCGACATTAAAATCAGCCCCTTCCAACCTGACCCCGAGTTCCGGGTACTGGCGGCATAAATGACTTATTTTAACAATAGCCGCCTGGCCAACGAACCAGAAAAAACTCTTGTTATCCTGGGACCAGCAGATGCTGCGCGGAAAATGGATCAAGGCTGCATAGAAAGCTTTGACGGCTTGGGGGATCAATCCGGCATAGCGTAAAGTTTCCGCTATAAAAAATTGTTTTACGCCTGGTTCTACATTATCGGTGGTAACCCAAACAAAAAAATCAGCCTGGGGATTCTCGGTATAGAGATGATCCCAGGCGCTGCCTTCCAGCAGGCCCTTGCTCTTTAAGCCCTGGTAGTAGGAATCCTGGCTATAGTCATACTCGTGAGGATAAATACCCTGGCCAACAGCTTTGGCCAAACCAACCCGGTCTTTAATAACATACTCATAATCAAAGGTCCCGAGATCTTTGAATTCACCGTATGTACGGTAATCTACAACTGTATCGGAACCAGGAACTTCTAATTTAAATTTTGGCTGGGGGAACTGTTCCATTTTGCACTCCTGAAAAAAGTCGCGAGTCAACGAGTCAACGAGTCTTGTTATGAAATAAATTCTGAAACTTGAGAATCTCTTTTTTTACGTCTTTTTTGGTGACCACGGCAGAGATGGCGCAGACAGCATTCGCCCCGGCGGCAATCACCTGCGAGGCGTTTTCCAGCGTAATTCCCCCGATCGCCACCAACGGCAAGAACACTGCCTTTTTAATTTTCCTGATCAAGTTTAAGCCTGCGGGCTCACCGGCATCAGGCTTAGTAGCAGTGGCAAAAACAGGAGATACTCCTAAATAATCTGCTCCCAGCCGCTGCGCCTCTTTTGCTTCCCGCACTGTATGAACCGTCATTCCGATAATTTTCTTTTTCCCCAGCAAACGCCGGGCTTTTTTAATGGGCATATCCTCCTGCCCCAAGTGGACGCCATCAGCGGCTACAGCCAGGGCCACATCAACCCGGTCATTAATCAACAGCACAGTTCTTTTACAGACACATCGTAACGCAGCTGCTTCTTTACACAATTCAGCCGTAGTGTTGTCTTTATTCCGGTACTGGACAATTTTCACGCCGGCTTTAATGGCGTTTTTTACATCCTCTATGTTCCCGGCTTGGCTCAGACCGGTATCAGTGATAAAGTAATAGCCCTTCACCCAGCCCTTCCTTACTCGATTATTTCTAATCAGTTTTCAGTTATTAAATTTTTCGTGTTAATCCAGCCCTGCTTAGTGTACAGGAAGGGCGGGGTTCATTTCTTGACTATTCGCTGTTTGGAATCTACGGTTTTACCGGTCAGCTTAAAAACCGCGTCAAATAATCTTTCCTTAAAATCAGCCGGGCCTTTAGTTTTCCGGGCCGCCTGCTCTGCCGCTATTTCATAACAAGCCAGACCGGCTGCCGCTGCCTCTGCCAAATCCTGATGCACTGCGGCAAACGTCCCGATGACCGAGGCGGCCATACATCCGGTACCAACCACATGGGTCATCATGGCGGTGCCGTTCTTGACTAGAAAGGTCTTGTTTTGGTCAGCTATGATATCTTCCTTACCAGTAATGACTACGGTCGCCTTCCTGGTTTTAGCTAAATACTGGGCGACTCCGACCAGGTTTTTTTCAACTGTACCGGCATCTACTCCTTTGGTCTGTACATTCTCCCCGGCTATCTTGGCTATTTCTGAGGCATTGCCTTTGATAATATTGATGCGTACCTGGTCCAACAGTTCAAAACATTTAATATCCCGTAACGGCGTAGCTCCTGCTCCGCACACATCCAGAACCACCGGGATCCCTTTATTATTGGCGCTTTTAGCAGCGATCTTCATCGCTTCTATAAAATCAACAGTAAGAGTCCCGATATTTAATACTAAAGCCGAGGCTATCCTGGCCATATCTCCTACTTCTTCCGGAGCATGGGCCATTACCGGGGAAGCGCCAAATACCTTTACTATATTAGCGCAATCATAAATAGTGACCCAGTTAGTTAAGTGATGGATCACTGGCTTATTTTCCCTTACTTTTTTTAAAATAGGCGCTGCCTTCATCTTTTCCCTTACCCCCCTGTACTTATTTCATCTGGACATTCGTTTTTGTCATTAGCTTGAATGGGAAAATAAGCTTTTAATTTTTCGCCGGTCCTTTTAATGGCCTCTTCTAATCCTGCGGCAAACCTATCATCCCTGAAATGTTCCTGCATGATATCCCGGATCTCCTCCCAAAAATTAGCCGGCACGACCTTGTTAATACCTTCATCGCCGATAATAGCAAATAATTTTTCCCTGGTCACCAGGTAGATCAATATCCCATTCTTAGCAGCGGTCTTATCCATCCCAAGCTGGTAGAATAATTCCTTGGCCCGCTCTAATACCGGCGCCGGGGTCTTTTTTTCCAGGTGCACCCTGATCTCGCCGCTCGTCTGCTGTTCAGCTTCCTTGATCGCTGTAACCATTCTTTCTTTTTCCTCTATGGTAAAGAATTTGCCAGGTTTATAATTTCGCATTATGCCTCTCCTGCCCGCCTGATTGCGTTTTATCCTCCTGAATGCGAAGCTTTCGGAGGGTCACCAGCCGCCGCTGGAGCCTCCTCCGCCAAAACTTCCTCCACCGCCGCTGAAACCGCCACCGCCGCCAAAACCGCCACCGCCAAAGCCGCCGCTTCTAGGCCCACTGCCGCCGATGTAAAACCAGGACCCTCCACTTAAATTACTAACTGTGAGGATGACAATAATGATGCTCAAAATAATGAATAATTCAATAACTTTTGAAGTTTTATTTGTTTTAGCCGGCCCGGTACGCTCTTCACTAAGGGTATTAACGATAGCGCTAACCGCTTCTTTGATGCCGGCATCATAATCACCTTTTTTAAAATACGGCACCATGTTTTGCTGGATAATTTGGGCGCATAGCGCGTCGGTAAGAATTGCTTCCAGCCCGTAGCCGACTTCTATTCTTACTAACCGCTCGTTTTTGATGAGCAGTACGATAACTCCGTTATCCTGGCCCTTTTGACCTATTTTCCATTTTTCAGCCAGCCGGATGGAAAAATCTTCCAAACTATCTCCGGCCAAAGTAGGAAACGTAGCGACAACAATCTGGTTGCCGGAGCGGGCTTCATAATTACCCAAATATTGCGACATATCCAGCACTGTCTGGCTGGCAAACATCCCGGCATAGTCATTCACCCTGCTGATTGGTTTGTCCGGTACATCCAACGCCAAAGCTATCCCGCAATAAAACAACAGGAATCCAATTAGAAGTACTTTTAGAATAATTTTACGGTGATGCATGCTCTCACTTTCAGCGTACAGCGTTCAGCGTACAGTTAGAACTTCACCACAGGCGCTTTAGCCGCTGCCGGTTCGCTCTCAAAATAGGCTTTGGCCTTAAAGCTAAACATCCCAGCGATAAAATTAGCCGGGAACTGCCGGATACTTGTATTGTAACCTTGCGCTGTATCATTATACCGCTTACGTTCAACCGTTATCCGGTTCTCGGTACCTTCCAACTGGCTTTGCAAAGCCAGGAAATTTTCATTGGCCTTCAAATTAGGGTAATTTTCAGCTACCGCCAGTAACCGGCTTAAGGCATTGCTTAAATTGGCCTGGGCTTTTTGAAAAGACTGCAGCGCGGCCGGGTCATTGAGCAGCCCGGCATCAATTTTAATTTGTCCCACCCCGGCCCGGGCAGCGGTAACTTCGATAAAGACACCTTTTTCATGCTTGGCATATCCCTTGACTGTTTCTACCAAATTGGGGATCAGGTCTAATCTCCGCTGGTACACATTTTCTACCTGGGCCCAAGCAGTTTTTACCGCCTCGTCCTGTTTGACCAAGCTGTTATATTTACCGGCTATGGCCAAGCCAAACAGCGCTAAAAGAATGATCAATGCTGCTAATACAATTAATATTTTTTTCATGGTTCCTCCACTACGAATTAAAAAGAATCTATATTCACATTGGTAATATTTTTGATTACTATCCTAGTAATAAGGTGAGTATAGCTTTTTGCACATGCAACCGGTTCTCCGCCTGGTCAAAAGAAATATTCT
>CAZFDO010000110.1:0-1257 GCA_964517965.1 uncultured Clostridia bacterium | reverse complement strand
TCTGCTGGCTGGACATTATTTCATCAGTGATCTCTTCCCCCCGGTGCGCCGGCAAGCAGTGCATAACCAGGCAATCTGGCTTGGCTTTAGCTAAAAGCTTGTTATTTAACTGGTAGGGTTTAAAAATCCTTAGCCGTTCTTCACGTTCCTGTTCCTTCCCCATACTGGTCCAAACATCAGTATAGAGGATATCGGCCGCAGTGGCGGCAGCTTGCGGATCATTCGTTATTTCAATCTTAGCTCCTGAGCTGGCGGCTAAAATATTCGCTTCTTTAATGATCCCTTTGTCTGGTTCATATCCCGGCGGTATACATAGCACTAAATGTAATCCCAGCTTACCGGCGATCACGGCCAGGGAATTGGCCACATTGTCGCCATCGCCAAGATAGACAACTTTTAACCCGGCTGATGTACCCTTCTTTTCCAGGATAGAAAAAATATCCGTAAGCGCCTGGCAGGGATGCAGCAGGTCGGTTAAGCCGTTAATGACCGGAATAGTGGCATGCTCGGCCATTTCCAGGACATCTTTGTGGCTGTAAGTCCGCATCATAATGCCATCTACATAACGGGAGAGAGTTTTAGCGGTATCATGGATAGTTTCTCCCCGTTTTAATTGCATATCCTGGGTGCTCATGAAAAGAGCATGGCCTCCGAGCTGCAACATGCCTACTTCAAAAGAAACCCGGGTACGCGTAGAAGATTTGGCAAAGATCATGGCCAGGCTTTTGCCTTTTAAGGGATGGTATTCCTCCCCTTTCTTTTGCTTTTCCTTGAGCATACGCGCGGTGCTGAATATTTCTTCGATCTCCGCTACGGAAAGGTCTAAAATTGAAATAAGATCTTTGTTGATCACGAGACTACGTCCTCCAACTGTTCCGCCCCATTAGATTTGGCAGAGGCTTTTCTTTTTCCATTGGCAGTCCATGCATAAAGCAAAACGGTTTTGTTTCTGACAGATTTTCCGGGCTTCTTTTTCATTAATATATTGCCCATAAGCGATATAATATTCCTTACCGCCAGACTCTTGATGGCTCATCACCAGTTGTACCCAGAAAAATTTCCCTTTACGCAGAACAAAACATCCCTTTTTTGAGGGCATAGCGCCTCCCCAATATTGGCCATTAATATTTCTTACTATATCATATCGTGGACCTAATAAGCAACCTTTTTCCAGTAAAGAAGCCCGATAAATGCATTAGCCATGACTAAAGCCCCCAACCCATAACAGGCTCCAAATACTCCTAATAAAGGGATCAG
>CAZFDO010000109.1:0-5929 GCA_964517965.1 uncultured Clostridia bacterium | reverse complement strand
TAATTGCTACCAGTCAGGAACAAAAACGGCTGATCAAAAAATTCTATCTTTTGACTGAGAGAAAAATATTTATTGTTTATAATGGCATTGATACAAGAATAATCCCGGTAGATACAGGGCTCCGGGATAGCCTGGGATTTTCTGCTGAGGACAAGATCATTTTAAGCGTGGCCAGGTTAAAAGAAGAAAAAGGCCTGCATGTTATTATTAGCGCTCTCCCTAATATCCTGGTGGACATACCCCAGGCAAAATTGTTGATCGTAGGAGATGGAGAATACCGGAAATATCTGGAAACCCTGGCTTCTGATCTGGGACTATTAGGTAAAGTCATCTTCTCCGGGGCAGTTCCTTATGAGACGCTTGGAAAATATTACCATCTGGCAGATGTGTTTGTTAATTCTACGATCAGGGAAAACGGGTATGACTTGACTATCATTCAAGCCATGGCCTATGGCAAAGCAGTGGTGGTTTCCCGGTTGAAGTCATTAATCGGGGTCATTGATGATGGTAAAAATGGTTTCCTGGTAGGCCGGGGAGAGGTAAGAGAACTGAGCCATGCTGTGGTTAAAGTACTCAAAGATGTTAATATCGCCCGGGCCGCAGGAAAAGAAGCCCAGGCCCAGGCCCAGGCCTTATTCAGCGTTGAAAGTATGATAGATAATACGATCAAGGTGTTTGAGCAATGCATAACTTTTTCCGTAAAATAAAACATGTTTTAGCTATAATTAAAGAAAAGATCAGGCCGGCTGGTTTTGATGGCTGGCTGCGAATATATCCCACATTGCGTTGTAATTTGAACTGTGCCTATTGTGTGCATAACCATAACCTGCCAGAATCAATCGCTGACACATACCAGTTGGTACCCTGGCAAAAGTGGGCAGAGTTTATCAATAAAACCGGAAGAAATGTGATCTTTACAGGTGGGGAACCATTTTTATATCCAGATCTGGTAAAGTTATTAAATGCTATCTCACCTGGTATAAAAGTAAAGATATATTCAAATTTCAGCGCTGATATGCAGGATTATATTAAAAATTGTCAGCGCCAGGTAATATTTTTCGGGACATATCATCCGGTGAGCGGGCCGGTGGAGAAGTTCATTGACACAATCAATGCCATGAGGGCAGCTGGTAAGTTTGCAGGCAATATTCATATGGTTGGCTGGTCAAAACAGCTGGCTTTTGCTAAGCACGCCCAACAAGAATTTGCCAGGCATCAATGGTATGTATTTATAGATGATGACCAGTACCGGCAGGATGATAGCTCCTGTATGAAATTCAAAAAGAAGGTCCACTGTACGCGCCGTATCTATCTGCTTGCCCCTGATGGCCGAAGATTCTTATGTGTTTCTAAAATGCTGCGGCAGAAAGATGCCCTGGGCAATGTATTGGAAACAGGCTTAGGGGCTGACCAGGTTACTATCGAGTGTCAGGAGTATGGCTATTGCAATCCGTGCGACAATCTGGGAGAAACAAAGATAAAGGAGTAAATTAATATGGATCTAAATAGATCATTCAATAACAAGAAAGTGATGATCACGGGTGGCTTGGGATTTATTGGCAGTACCCTGGCTTACCGGTTAGTTGAATATGGGGCCAAAGTAGTAATAGTTGATTCACTGATACCCGAATATGGCGGTAATCTTTTTAATATCCACGGGTTGGAAAATAAACTGACCGTGAATATTTCTGATGTCCGGGACCAATCCAGTATGGACAACCTGGTACAGGGACAAGACTATATTTTTAACCTGGCCGGTACCTTGAGCCATACGGACAGTATGAAAGACCCTTTTACGGATCTGCAGATAAACTGTGTAGCCCAGCTTTCTATCCTGGAATCGTGCCGGAAATATAATCCCAAGGTAAAAGTTTTGTTTGCCGGCACCCGCGGCCAATATGGGAAGGCAGACTACTTACCGGTTGACGAGAAACACCTGATGCATCCGACTGATGTGAATGGCATCAACAATATGGCTGGGGAATGGTATCATATATTGTATAATAATGTTTACGGTATCAGGGCCTGTTCTTTGCGGTTAACTAATACCTTTGGACCACGGCACCAGATGAAACATCACCGCCAAGGGATTATAAACTGGTTTATCCGGCAATTGATAGAAGGCCAGAAAATAAAGATATTCGGCACGGGGACCCAGGTGCGGGATACTAATTTCGTTGATGATGTGGTAGAAGCCCTGCTGTTGGCTATGGCTTCGGAAAAAACTAATGGCGAAGTCTATAATATCGGCGGAACACCGCTGTCGCTGAAAGAATTGGTGGAGAAAATGATCAAAACATACGGCCGGGGTGACTATGAGATCGTCTCCTATCCCCAGGAAGCGCAAAAAATAGAGATCGGGGACTATGTAGCTAATTGGACAAAGTTTAAAAAAGCCACAGGTTGGGAACCAAAAGTAGGCATCGAAGAAGGGCTTAAAAAGACTTTTGAGTATTATGAGAAAAATAAAAATAACTATTGGTAGGACAGCTTGAAACTAAAACAAGGAAGAATCTAAAAGGGCTGAGATATGAAATATAAAATATTTGTCAGCGGCGTTCAAAAGGAATTAAAGGAAGAGCGCCGGGCTATTAAGGATTTTGTTCGCAATGACGTTCTTTTGCGTGATCATTTCGAGGTGTTTCTTTTTGAGGATCATCCGGCAAAGGGCAAATCTTCGGAGAATGCCTATCTTAATGAGGTGCGTGGCTGTGATATCTATATAGGCTTATTGGGTGATCGATATGGAAATAGTGAAAAAGGAAAAAGTTCCCCTACGGAAGCGGAGTTTCTCGAGGCGCAAAAGAAGCATAAGGTAATTCTGATTTACATAAAAGGTGAAAACGGATCCAAAGATCAAGCGCGTGAAGAAGGGGTGCGTAAACTCATAATAGAAATTAAAGATCCCAAGAAAGGGTATAGTTACCGCCGGTTTACCGACATGCCTGGTCTTAATAATTTGGTATATGAAAGCTTAGTTGCTTTCTTGCGGGAAAAGGGCATTGTTGGCCGGGATGTGTTTGATCAGAGGAGTTGCAATAAAGCGAAGTTAGCGGATATAGACGAGAAGAAGATTAGATGGTTTTTGAAAGTTGCGCGCGAGAAGCGCAATTTCCCGCTGGAGTTAATAGCATCAGTTAAAGATGTTTTAATACATCTGAATCTTGTGCATGAAAGTCAATTGACGAATGCAGCTGTTTTACTCTTCGGCAAGGATCCGCACAAGTTTTTTCTTCAGGCAGAGGTGAAATGTGTTCAATTGCCCAGTACCGAAGTTGAGAAACCATTTACATCCTATCATATTTATGACGGCAATCTGTTTGACCAGGTAGATAAGGCTGTGGCTTTTGTATTGGATGCTATTCGCCTTCCGGTTATTCAACAGGAACACACAGCACAGGTTAGTCGTCCGTATGAAATCCCTATCTTCGCAATTCAAGAAGCGATAGTAAATGCGGTAGCCCATAGAGATTATGATGCAACATCCGGGATACAGGTTATGCTATTCCTTGATCGCGTAGAGGTGTGGAATTCAGGGAGTCTGCCAGCGCGGCTGAAGCTATCCGATCTTAAGAAGCCGCATACATCATTTCCCAATAATCCCTTGATTGCCGGGGCGTTTTATTTCGCAAATTATATCCAAAGGGTTGGGTCTGGTACTATGGAAATGGTCAAACAGTGCAAAGCCCAAGGGCTTCCAGAGCCGGAGTTTGTTTCTATAAGAAACGACGAATTTAGGACTATTCTGCCTAGAGATGTTTTTACAGGAGAGGTCTTAACTAAAATGGGCTTGAATGAACGTCAGATGAAAGCTGTGAAGTATGTTAAGGAGAAAGGTAAGATTACAAACCGTGAATATCGACAACTAAACAGTATATCAGATGAGGGTGCAAGGCGTGATCTTGATGTTCTTTTAAAGAAGAAGATATTTAGGACGCAGGGCAGAGGTCGTAGTTTGAGTTACTTAATATGAGCCGATCTATTGGCGATTAGTTGGCGATTGTGGCGATTAGTTGGCGATTAGGAATGGGGCAAAAAAGGTGCCAAAAGGGTGCTCTAAATGGTCAAAAGAATTGGCGGGAGTAAAAGCGCTTACTATTTTAAAAACTGAGATTCCATTTTGGAATATCAAACTTGAGGTCGCATTTTGCAATCTCAAATTGAGGAGATTTTAGCAGGTGTATGGGGAGAAGGTTGAATTCGATACCTTAGAGAAAATTAAGTTTGCCAGATGTTGAGTAAGTTAAGAAGAAAATATTTATTGAAAGAGGATAGGGTTAAGTGAATAATAATCAATTATTAAAAAAGTTATCCGGCATTGAATGGGATGATTTTGAAGTCAAAGAATCCCGGGCTGAATTACCTAAAGATATTGTCAAAACGATTTCAGCTTTTGCTAATACTAATGGCGGATATATTGTATTAGGAGTTAAGGATGATCGGGGCAGGTTTGTGATCAGTGGCGTCGAAAATCCTGATAAAATTCAAAATGATTTTATTACGCTTCTGCGTGGAGAAAAGTTCAATATTCCGCTTTCCTCTAAGGGAGATGTTCACCGTATTGATGGGAAAATTGTTTTGGTGTTTCGCATTGAGGAAATGCCCCGTCCGGCTAAACCAATTTATTATGGCGGAGATATTCGCAACGCGTTTGTGCGGCTGGGCGCCAGCACACAAAAGGCATCAAAATCTGAGGTTGAGCGTATGCTACGGGAAGCGAGCGAAAAAACCAGCGATAGCATGCGTTTGGAGAAATTTGGCATGGAAAGCCTGGATAATGAAGCCATAGAGATGTTCAGGAATGCTTTGAAATTGGAACGCCCGAATCATCCTTTTACTACTTGCGGAAAAACAGAAATGCTTCTTGGTTTGCAGGCGATTGACGAAATAAAAAAGAATAAATATTGCCTGACCGCGGCAGGACTTTTATTGTTTGGCAAAGAACTTAAGATTTTGAACCAGTTCCCCTCGTATTTTATCGATTTTATGGTAATACCTGCTAAACAGGGGCAGGATGTTCAGACCCGCTGGGTGGAGCGGTATAGTTCCGAGCAGAGCATTATTCAGACTTACGTGCAAATTTATGACCGGTTAAGAAAACGAATCCCCGTGCCGTTTGCTTTAAAAGCCGATGGGTATACCCGCAATGATGATCCGCCGTCTGTACAGGCTGCGCGCGAGGCGCTGGTTAATCTCCTGATGCATATGGATTATTTCGATGCCAAAGGCGCGGTGGTGAAATGCTACGATGATCAAATATTGTTTCGCAATGCCGGCTGTTTGAGATTTCCAATTGAGCGTATTAAACAGCATTTGACTGAGCCGCGTAACCCAGTTATTGCTAAGGTTTTTCGTCTGTTGGGTTGGGCGGATCGTTCTGGTGAAGGTATTGAGAAAATCACTAAGGGCTGGATGAGTATGGACTATGACCAGCCGGTTTTTCAAGATGATAAAACCGTGAATATGTTTGAGGTAATTTTCCCTTTGACTAAAAAGGGGAAAGTTGCCGCACAAGTACCGCACAAGTACCGCACAAGTACCGCACAAGTATCGCATAAGTCGAGTGTGCTTCATTTCTGCGCCGATCCGCGTTCTTTTAGAGAGATAATGGATTATCTTGGCTTAAAGCATCGGGTGTATGTATTGACAGAATATATTCAACCCTTAGTAGAAGAAGGCTTGTTGGTTTTAACTATTCCTGATAAACCAAGGAGTTCTCGACAGAAATATGTGACAACCCAAAAAGGGCGAGAAAGTTTGAGGTGTGATAATGATTCCAGTAATGGATCTTAGCCGGCAATACCAGCAGATAAAACGGGAATTGGACGCAGCTATCAGCCGGGTTTTTAAGCGTTCCAGCTATATTCTGGGGGATGAAGTAAAAAGCCTGGAGCAGGAATTTGCGAAATATCTGGGAGTGCGGTATGCA
>CAZFDO010000108.1:4685-5947 GCA_964517965.1 uncultured Clostridia bacterium | reverse complement strand
ATTTTATGTTCCTTATGCCCGGTAGTAATGATAGTGACCCGGTGCCCTTTTTGGGCCAATCCTTTAGACAGTAAGTCGATATGGACTTACATCCCGCCGATACTATGCGCTAAAGTTGTTCTGGTAAAGATACAGATGTTCAATTTATAACTCCTCTGCTTGTAGCTTGTTCTCTATAACTTGCCAATATAATGTCCGGGTTTGATCCGCGATCCTGTCCCAGGAGTAATTTTGTATAAATGCAGCGGCATTCGCTCCCAGTTTATTACGATAATCGACATCCCTGATCAGTTTAAAGATCTTATCCTGCAATTCACCGGGATTTTCAGGATTTTTTAGTAATACTCCGGTTTCACCGTCTTTTATCAGTTCCGCGGCGCCGGCTAACCGGCTGGTAATGACTGGTAATCCGCTGGCCATAGCTTCAGTAATGACCAGGCCAAACGGCTCCAATTTCGTCGGGAATACAAAAACATCACTCGCCGCATAAACCCGGTGCATATCCTGCCTGGGCCCCAAAAAACAAACTTGGTCCTTGATCCCCAAAGCCCTGGCTAAGTTAATATAACTATGAGGATTGTCCGTACCTGCAACCAACAGCTTGACCGGCGCATTATGCATCGGCAAAGCCACTGCTTCCAGGAGAGTTTTCAATCCTTTGCGCTTAAATTCATTAGCTACAAAGAGCAATAATATATCTGTTTCTAAAAATCCTAACTCCCGGCGCAACTCCTGCCGAAACTTATTCCGGTTGAGCGGGGTAAACTCTTCAACATTAACCCCGTTATAGATCACGGTTATATCTTCCGGGGGTATATGATAATATTTGACCAGATCATTTTTAGTCATTTGGGAGATGCTGATGATTTTCTTATAATTGCCCTGCTGAAGGGCTTTCTTTTCTAAATAAAGAGCTACCTGGTGTAAGGGATTAAGCCAGTATTTCAGGCGTTCCAGGGAATCTTTCTTTTTCAACTCCACCCAGGCCCGGTGGCAGCTGTGCGCTACCAGAATATCAGCTTTAAGAGTGTCACCTAAAGGCCCTATCACCAAGTCAAAAGAATTGTTTTTCATTTTTTGCCGGCAGAACCAGACAAAGCTTAATACTTTAACAAAAAATGGATGGGCAAAGGTTTTAATTTTATAAAAATCGATATTCTTCCGGCTTAGTGTACTATCCCAGCGGCTGGTAAAAATGTGAACCTGGTTATCCCGGCAAAACTTTTCCGCCAGCTCTACCACACAGCGAGAAACTCCCCCTT
>CAZFDO010000108.1:0-4675 GCA_964517965.1 uncultured Clostridia bacterium | reverse complement strand
CCGCTAACTGATTACACAGATTATCTTGGAGATTACACAGATTTACACTTAGGTATTAAATTAACCTCTTATTCTATAGCTTTTCCAGTAAAAAGATGGCTTCTGTTGCCAACATATTTGGCCAGACCGGGAAAGGCATTTTTCGCCGGCCAACAAGATACACCTTATCCCGAATTATTAATCCCAGGTCACTAGCCGTCTTTTTAAAATCTTTTATCGACAATTGGTGAATATGGCCGGTACTGTACCAGTCATAGCCATAGAGTAACTTCCGGGGCATCCGCCCCGTAAACAACAGGTCTAATCTCTGCCAGAGAAAAGCAAAATTGGGGAAAGAAACTATCTGGCACCGGGCGATCCTTTTCATCTCCTGCAGTACTATTTCAGGATTCATCACCATTTGGATAGTGACATTGCAGACTGCGAAGTCGAAAGAATTATCCGGGATCTGTCCTAAGGCAACGTCAATACGGCCCTGGGTTACTGGCAGACCGCGTTTGGTACAGATATCCACCCCAGTAGCGGATATTTCCACGCCAGCAGGCTCTATCTGTTTGTTGTTTTTTAAGATCTGTAACAGGGCCCCATTACCGCAGCCAAGATCAATGACTTTGGCTTTCTCGCTGATCCAGTTTTCAATATATGGATACTCGGACCGGGCGGTCATTTGGTCAGGTTCATAAATATAATTACGGTTATCTCCCATGATGCCACCTTTTCTTGATCATATCCAGAAAAGCATCGGTCTGCTCTACTTTAAGCAGGGAGATAAAAAGCAGGTAAAGAACGCTTATTACCAACCCCACAATGCCCAAGCTTAAAATTTGCCCGATGAAAGTATCCGGACTAAGGAAAATACCAAGTTTTGATAAAACAAAAACCCCAGTTCCTACTGAGATCAAACCAGAGATAATAGTCTTTACAAAATCTAATGCTAATCGTTTCAATTTCAGCTTGCCTATTTTCCTTTGCAAATATACCAATAATAAACTCATTTGCACCATCGCTGCTATCGAACTGGCCAAGGCCAAGCCATTCTGGGCCATTAGCGTGATCAAGAACAAACTTAAGACAATATTGCTGGCCACCGCCGTTACCGCCAGTTTGACCGGGGTTTTGGTATCACTGAGAGCATAAAAAGCCCTGATCAAGACATAATTCACAGCTAAAGCAAAGGTCCCTATGGCAAAATACACCAGCACGCCGGAAGTCATTAACGTGGCTTGACGGTCAAATGCCCCTCTTTCAAAAAGGAACTTGATCACCGGTAGACTAAGAAATGCTAAACCGAGAGTCAAGGGCACGGTAATGATCAAACATACCCGGATCGCCTTGGAAACTATTTCCCTGAACTTTTCATGCTCATTCAAGGCTATATGCCAGGACAAGCTGGGAAAAATAGCGGTTGATACTGCTACTCCAAAAACACTGGGAGCTATCTGGTTGATAAGATTAGCGTAATTCAAGGCAGAAATACTGCCTGAAGAAAGTCCCGAAGCCAGTATTTTACTGATCACAATATTCAGTTGGTTAACCGATAGCCCCAGGATCAGGGGAAACCAGAGCACCCCTATTTTTCTGATACCTTCCTGTTCAAAACTGAATTTTGGGAGATAACGCAGCCCTTTTTTTGCTAACAACGGCAGGTTCATTACCGTGATACATATGCCGCCCACAAGCGCACCAACCACCATCGAATAAATATCCAGAAATGGAGCTAATAAGAGCATACATACTATATTGGCAGTATTTAAAACCAGCGGTTGTAAAGCCGGAACAGTGAAATGATGATAAGAATTAAGGATAGCGCCAAAAAGTGAAGCTAATCCCAGGAAAATAATGGCTGGAAAAAATAAGCGGGTAAGCTTGATGGTCAGGTCTAATGTTTCACCCTTGAAACCAGGAGCAACTATATGGGTTAAGGTTGGAGCAAAAATAACGCCAAACAAACTCATCAGGATCAAGGCGACAATAAGTATATTAAATATTCCAGAGGCCAGCTTTTGCGCTTCGTATTCCTGTTTTTTTGCCAAATAAGTAGTATAAACAGGAATAAAAGCGCTCGTTAAGGCCCCGCCGGCCAATACATCCCTAAGAAGTTCCGGGATATTGGAAGCGACAAAATAGGCGTCAGTTTTATACGTGGCGCCAAATTTAGCGGCTAGTATAAAACTGCCAATAAATCCAAATACTTTGCTAACCAAGGCTATAACCGTGATCATAATCGTAGCGCTGGCAATTACTTTTTTATGGTCACCGGTATCTTTTATTTGCTGGTTATTATCTAATATTCCCATATTTTTAAATTATATCACAGATTAGGTGCTTTTTGGAAGCTTTTTAGCAGATTTTTGCAGCAGTATTGCAGTCAGGACAAGGCCCAGCAATCCACTCACTATATTAAGCCCTATATCCCGGACATCCCCTACCCGGTTGGGAATAAGGTACTGGATGATCTCATCCAGGGTGCCGATAAAACTGACGGTCAGGAAGGTTTGCCAGTAACGGAACATATACGACCAATCCGACGGATATATTCGAAATACCAGAAAGCTCAACAAGCCGTATTCCAGCAGATGGATCCTTTCTTCGGGTATTTTTAATACTTTCAGGCAAATTCCATAGATACAAAAAACAACAAAAGCCAGGATATATTGTTTCCAGGAAATCCTGCTTCTTATCATCATCAGAGCCAGACCAGCCATAATGACTATAAGACTAGCATCAGTCAACAGGTCAAATCTGGATCCCAAATGAGCCTTCATAAAATTTAAAACCGGTCGCATGACCGGTAAAGTTAAATAAATAAACAATACATAAATTATAACCGCCCAAACACGCTTTTTCATAATTCTCCATTTATATAGCCAGGCCTTTGCTAATCTCTTCCCCTTGTCTGATTTCTATATATCACGAATCAGAGGCTTTGTAAAGCAAAACAGGAGCATAGTATGCTCCTGTTTTTGCTCAAACTATTTTGTTTATGCTGTTTTATTTTCGTATACTTGCACCCTGGAGTATCTCCGGCAGGCGTAACAAGGCTTCCTGGATGGGAAGAATCGTGATCTTACCTTCATAAACAGGGCGATTACCGCCATAGAAGCAATAAGCTTTTGCCTGCGGGTAATCTTTTAGAAATGTTTTCAATCCATGCGTCATCTGCGCCGTAATTCTGTTGGTTCTCTTAACTTCAATGGCCATAATCCCCTTCTCGCCATACAAAACAAAATCCACTTCCACCTGATCGGCAGTCCGCCAGTAAAATAGATCATATCCTAATCTGAGACTATCATTTATAGCCCGCAACTCCTGAAAGACCAGAGTTTCAAATGCCGCTCCTTCCATTTCTTCTGGCAGATCAAGCGGGCCGGATGGCCGCATTGTCCGATATACTCCAACATCAAAAAAATAAAACTTATGATGCGCGATAACGCGACGCTTGGCCTTTTTAGTAAAAACAGGCAGACGATAACCAATCATAAGATCATCAAGAATGGAAAAGTAGTTTTCGACAACTTTACGCTCGATCGCGCACTCTCGCGCCACCGCTGAGGTATTGAGAACAGCCCCTTGAGAAAAACTTGCCGTCTCTAAAAATCTGGAGAACGCGCTTAAATTCCGCGTTAGTCCTTCCTGCTGAATTTCTTCACGCAAATAAGTTTCCACATAACTTTCCAGATAAGACTTAGGATCAGATTCTATACACACAGACGGCAGTTGGCCAAACATCAATGATCGTTGAAGATCAAAATCATTTCCTAATTCAACAGCAGTAAGCGGATGAAAAGAATAAGTTAAAGCGCGCCCGGCTAAAAGATTTACTCCCCGCCGGCGTAATTTTCGCGCACTGGAACCAGTCAAAATAAAACGATAGTGATTTTTTTCGATCAGGCGATGAACTTCATGCAGAATATCCGGAATGCGCTGGACTTCGTCAATAATAATCCATTCCTTGCAATCACGAGGAATGAACCTTTCTAAGCGTTGAGGATTAGCTAAAAGATCATTATAAACCTCTGATTCCAACAGGTCAATAAAAACAGCTTGTGGGAAAGAGGCCTTTACCCAGGTCGTTTTCCCTGTTCCTCTCGGACCAAACAGAAAGAAGCTTTTTTCATTAGAATGCTTTATTATTCTGGAATACATAACTCCATTTTACATATATATTTGGAACTGTCAAGGAAAATCTTAAACATTTATGTTTTATTACTCTAAGATAGATACGTTTTCTTTAAACTTCCCATATTCTTTCTCAATATATTCTTTCATTTTTTGCTTAAAAACTTCTTTATCAAATTTTTGGGCTTGTTTCCTGATTTGCTGGCTGTCAAAAGCCATGTTTTGCATTTTATTTACTGCCGCTATTATCGCCGCCGGTGTTTGTTCCCTAAAATACACCCCGGTGACTCTGTCTACCACTGTTTCCAGGGCACCCCCGGCAGCATAGGCCACTACCGGCCTGCCGCCAGCCATAGCTTCTACCGGAGCTATGCCAAAATCCTCTTCACCGGGAAAAATGAACGCCCGGCATCGCGCGCAATGTTCGTTGACCACAGTATCTGAAACCCGGCCCAAAAATTTAATGTTCGGCTTGGCTATACTTTCCAAATGCGGCTTATCCGGGCCTTCACCAATAACCACCAGTGGCAACCCCAACTGGTTAAAAGCTTCAACG
>CAZFDO010000107.1:0-6031 GCA_964517965.1 uncultured Clostridia bacterium | reverse complement strand
TTGTCTCTAAAAAAGCTTTAGAACTGCATCTCAAACCTATCCTGGTCGTCAATAAGATCGATCGTCCCAATGCCCGTCCTCATGAAGTGTCTGATATGACCTTTGATCTGTTCTGTGAATTGAATGCTACGGATGAACAGCTTGATTTTCCCATTGTTTTCGCCTCTGGCAAAGAAGGCATAGCCAAGTTGGACATGGAAGATGAAGCCAAAGATATGAAGCCTCTGCTGGATACGATTTTGCACCGGGTCCTGCCGCCGGTAGCTGATCCGGAAAAACCTTTCCAGATGCTCATCACGATGCTGGATTATGACCCGTATATCGGCCAAATCTCTATCGGCCGTATAGTCCATGGCAAGATCAAGACTGGTGAGCAAATGGCCTTAGTCAAGATCGATGGTACGGTCAGGCAGGCCAAAGTGACCAAAATACTAAAATACAAAGGTTTAGTAAAGATAGAAGTAGACAACGCGGAAGCTGGAGATATCATCATGATCGCTGGTATGGCTGACGTGAATGTCGGTGAAACCCTGGCTTGCATTGATAACCCGGAGGCTTTGCCGACCATCAAGATCGACGAGCCGACCATCTCCATGGTCTTCTCGCACAATACCAGCCCTTTGGCCGGCAAAGACGGCGGACGATTCCTCACCTCACGGCATATTAAAGAAAGACTTGAGCATGAAGTGCTGACCAATGTGGGTATCAAGATCAAACCAGTTATCGGCAGTGAAAAATATGAAGTCGCCGGCCGGGGAGAACTGCATCTTTCCATCCTGATAGAGACTATGCGCCGTGAAGGCTATGAAATGGAAGTCTCCTCGCCTAAGGTAATCTTGCAGGAAATAGACGGAGAGATACTGGAGCCGGTAGAAGAAGTATTGATCGAAGTTGACCAGGGCTATCAAGGCTCAGTAATAGAAGCGCTGGGCAGCAGGAAAGCCCTGATGAAGGATATGCAGATCACCGCTATTGGTACGGTACGCATGAATTTCCTTATTCCTACCCGGGGCTTGCTCGGATTCAGGAGCGACCTGATGATGATGACCCGCGGCACCGGTATTATGTACCAGAACTTTTATCAATACCAGAAATTTAAAGGGGATATTGTCCATCGCCAGACCGGAGTGCTGATATCCATGAGCGGCGGCCAGGCTATTGCTTATGCTTTATGGGGACTGCAGGAAAGAGGCGAGATCTTTATTAATCCGGGAGATGACCTCTACGAAGGCATGATCATCGGAGTGAATAATAAGGGTAATGACCTCATTGTGAATGTTATCCGGGAGAAGAAGCTGACTAATATGCGCTCCTCTAACGCGGATGAAGCTATCCGGCTTATTCCTCCCAGGGAGATGACCCTGGAGTTTGCTTTGGAGTTTGTGGAGGATAATGAATTAGTGGAGATCACTCCCAAAAGTATTCGCTTGAGGACACAATATCTCGACGAGAATGAACGCAAGACCAAAAATCGCGCGGCCCGGCAGGAATAATAATTTCTAAATAATAGTTGACAAAACAGGATTGTTAGGATATTATATATACAGTAGTAACTAAGGTGATTATATTTTGACCGCAAGGTAAAAGTATACCTTGAGGTCTTTTTTGTCTCTACCTTTTTTACTGTTAGTTTACAGGAAAGGAGGTAGTTAACAATGACAAGAGGAAAAGTGAAATGGTTCAACGAAGGAAAAGGTTATGGCTTTATCACTCCAGAGTCTGGTGACGATGTTTTCGTTCACTTCAAAGCCATCAAGGCTGAAGGTTTCAAATCTTTAGCTGAAGGCCAGGAAGTGGAATTTGATATCGAAAAAGGCCCCAAAGGCAATCAGGCTGCTAATGTAGTGAAGATCTAACCAGAAAACGACTAACAGGCTCTGCGCAAGCAGGGCCTGTTTTCTTTTTAAGCAATTCTCCAGGATACCGGGGAATTGCTTTTTTATTTAACTGCTTTTTTATTTAACTTGAATTTTAAGCAGAGAGGGTATATATTATAACTATGACTAATCTTAAATATGGCTTTCAGCCACTACATGAGATCATGAACCAGCTGGAAATTTCAAATTCAGATATTGTCAACGCTTCTACTGAACAGTTGACTCATAAGATGGTACAAAAGGCACGCAAAGGTATACCTATCAATCCGCATATCAAGCAAAAGATCGCGAATGCTCTTAATGCCGCGCAGCAGGAGCAGGTATTCACGATCAGGGACCTCTTTAATTATGGAGCCTGATTAACTGCTGACTCTCCAGACGATTTTAGAGATCATGAAAGAATAAACTAGTTAGCTGGTGATAAATTCTGATGATGCAATTTCCTGGTATTCATACTTATATTGCGAGTTACGCGGGCGGGGTGGCGGTATCAACTATTTCTTTATGGATAGTTTTTCAATTTTTTGATATCGATACTCCTCTGCGTCAGGCTTTGTGGATATCCGCGTTGGTCAGTTTTGTCAATTTAATCCCTTTTGTGGAATATTTTTTCCCTATTCCTTTGCTGGCGTATCTTTTGAGCCGGAGAGGTAATCTGTCATGGAGCGGGATCCTAATCGTTCTGGTCGCCTGGCTGGCTCTCAATACCGTATTCTATACCGGGCTGCGGCAATATATGGGGTATAAATTCACCATGGAATTAGTTGGCCTGCAAAAAATAGTCCAGTCTATTAGCGAATTTCTGGCCAAGAGATAAGAAAGAAGAGCGGCAATGTTTAAAACTATAATAACCGTCTGGTTAATAAAAGAACATGAGCAGGTCATGCGGGAAGTCATTCTCCCTGAATTTAGGAAGGTTCATCCTGGTATTGAAGTCCTGTTGACCACTACCACTTGGGATTTTTTATGGGATAAGGTAGTGCGCTACAGCAAAAGGCAACAGGGACCGGATGTATTCCAGATAGGTAATACCTTAAACGGCGTATTGGCTCAAATGGGCGCGATCAAGGATATAACAGCTATGGTGGGCAGGATCGGCGGGCTCAACTCTTTTGTTCATGCCGTCACTCATCTCTGCGTTTATCCCGGGACCATTAGAATCCATTCTGTGCCCTGGTATTTGGATATGCGGATCCTCTGCTACAGGGATAATATTTTAAATGCCCTGAGCATTAATGATAATGAGCTGCTGACTATTAATGGCTTGGTTAAGGTTTGCGGCAAGGTTCATGATTTCAAGGTAAATAATAGACCAGTGGCTGCCTTTGGGATCTTTGGACAAAGGGACGCCATGCTGCTGCATAACCTGGCTCCCTGGATCTGGGATTTTGGCGGGGATTTCTTAAGTCCGGATACAAAGGATGTCAGGTTCAATTCTACCCGGGCGCTCCAGGGTATGAAGGCTTATTTTGATTTTATTAATAACTACTGTCATCATGAAAGCGTATTGCAAAGCTCCGCTGAGATGACTGATAATTTTATGGTCAAAGGCAGTTATTGCTTTGGCAATTTTGCGCCAACTGTTTATGCCAAATACCTGGATCCGCAAAACCCGTCCCACACCCAACTCAGCCAATATATAACCTACGCGGCTATGCCTGGTGGGCCAAATGGCCATCATACGTTCCTGGGCGGGAGCAGCCTGGCTATTTCTCCTTTTTCCCTGCATCCGGAGGAAGCTTGGGCTTTTATCGCTTTCCTGTTAGAGCAGAAAACCCAGGAGTTATTTTGCCAGCACAGCCACCAGCCGCCAACTTTGATAAAATGCTATACGCCGGGATTCTTAATGGGCAATGCTTTTAATAAAGCTTTAAGAGATTCGCTCAACTATGGCCGGTGTTTCCCCAATACGGCTAAATGGGCCTTGATCGAAGATCTTTTAATCGAAACTATCCACGGTGTCCTGGCCACTATTAAAGAAGGAACTTATACGGAAGCCTTCCTGGTTGGCCAGATCAATGCCGCCGCGGATAAGGCCGAAAAATTGCTCAAGGAAGGCAATGCGCATGGTCAATGAGTTTGATATTAAGAAGTTACGAAAAGGCCTATTAATAATCGCCGCGATAATTGGTCTGCTTTATACGCCAGCCCTGATTAAAAATACTAAAATACTCGCCGGGGATAAATTCGCCATCTATCTGGCGGAAACCCCTAAGTCCTATAAAGGCGTAAAGAACATCAAAATGGAATACTTCCAACTACAGGCGCAACCGCTGATACAGGAAGAAGACATCAACGGTTATGATTTCCAGGAAAATATAATTTATTTTGACCCGGTCAGAAAAACTTTTGATGCTGCCGATTATATGAAATTGATCGGCCGGGTCTTTGTGGTGTGCCTGGGTAAAGAACGGATCTATTACGGCACTTTTTGGACCTATGCCATAGTCCACGGCACCGGGACGATAATAGCGGTGCCAGACCGGCAGGGGATCAAGCTGGAGCCGGGTTATTTTGGGATTGGCAAAGGCCCAGAAAGTCCGATATATTCTGAGAGGATCAGGGATAGATTCGCCTTATTAAGCAAGCTGCGTTAATAGAATAAAACAGAGAATAGTGAGGATAGATCAAGATGACCAAAATAAGGATGCTGTTGACCAGCTTCCAGATGAAAGTCACGATAGTGCTGATTTCAGCGCTTTTTTTTGTAGCTTGCCTGAGTCACTTTTTAATATACCAATATACGCTTAATTCGCAATTTTCTCAGCTTAGGGATAAGCTGATGGTGATAGCGCAGACCTCTGCTTTGTTTGTAGACGCTGATGTGCTGGCTAAGGTGCCATTAAAGCGTGACGGGGTAAAAAGCGAGCCGTATAAAATAATTGCCGGAAAATTGAAACGGATCAAGCAAGCTAATCCATTATTGAAATATATTTATACCCTCACTAAAACAGGCCAGGATGGCCTCTGGCAATTCGTTGTGGACCCAGATCCGGTTACTCAAGATACGGGTTCGGATACTCTGACTGCGTATCCGGGGGACAGGTACGATGCGACGCGTTTCCCGGAAGTGCTGAAAGCTTATGACCAGCCCTCGGCAGACAAAAAGCTGATGGTGGATGAATGGGGCGTAACCTTGTCAGGATATGCTCCCATCCGGGATAAAAATGGCCGGACAGTGGCCATCCTAGGCGTAGATATAGCGGCGGAAGATGTATATCGGATCCAGCAGCAGGTTAAGCAGCGGAGTATTTGGGTACTGGTGACTGGAGTATTGCTGTCTATTATCCTGGGTCTGGTAGTTTCCCGGGGCATCACTAATCCGATAGAAAAGATAGTGGAAGGTACCCGTCATGTGGCCGCCGGTGAGCTGGATTATAAAGTGGTTGTGAAAGGACATGATGAGATCGCTGAATTAGCTGCTTCCTTTAACAGCATGGAAGATAGTATCGTCGCTGCCAGGAACCAGTTGCATGATTATTTCTACCGGGTGATGCAGTCCCTGGTGCGGATCATGGAAGAGAAAGATACTTATACCAGGGGACATTCGGAAAGAGTGTCAGAGTTTTCAGCCAGGATCGCCCGAAAAATGGGATTTTCCCAGGAGAAGTCGGATGTATTGAGAAAGGCCGCCCAGTTGCATGATATCGGCAAGCTGGGGATACATGACAGTATCTTGAACAAAAAAGAAAAATTGACAGTAGAGGAATGGAAAGTGATACAAGACCATCCTTTTATCGGGGAAGATATATTGAAACCGCTATCGCTGGATGAAGAAATGATGGCAGTAGTCAGGTCGCATCATGAACGGTATGACGGCACGGGATATCCGGATAAGACCGATGGTGAGGATGTGCATATTTTCGCGCAGATCGTATCCGTCGCCGATGCCTATGACGCCATGACCTCCGAGCGGGCGTACCGGCCGGCGATGAGCCGCGATTCGGCGATAGCCGAACTGAAAGAGAACAGCGGGACGCAGTTCAATGCGCTGATCGTGGAAGCATTCCTGGAAGTATTGGCCGAAGGGTAATCTCATAGGTATAGCCTCACTGTCACGCTGCGCCGTTCTCCGCCACTAAAGCGTTGGCGGACGTGGCGAAAAACGCGTCGTTTTCCCCGGCGAGGAAAACGCGCTCTTACTCGCTTGAGTT
>CAZFDO010000106.1:1636-6041 GCA_964517965.1 uncultured Clostridia bacterium | reverse complement strand
GGGCTTTATTGTGGCCAATTTTAACCACAGCCGTGTCATCGCCTATACCCTTGATCAATCCAGCCCTGACCGGTCTGCCGAATATACGAGTCACCCGCTGGATCAGGCCAAACTCCCCTATCTGACTCAAGGTTAACCTCTTTTTGTGAGCCATTTTAACCCTTCTTCTCGGCCAGTTTCAATAACCTGGATTTTTTGATCGTCATAGCCCTGGCGGGACATAATTCTATACAGCAAAAGCACTCTATACATTTTTTATAGTTAACCCTGATATTCCCTTTATTATTATCGATAGCCTTAACCGGGCAACTCTGCACGCAAATCTGACATTTGGTGCACAACTCATCATTAACTACCGGGTCTGTTAACCTGACCAGCTTGGCCATATAACTCAGCAGGGGAATCAGGAACCCTGGTATTTTATCAGTATAGGAACCGGGCGGCCAAACAAATTTTTCCGGTTGGAGCCCGGCTAAAGACACTCCTAGCAGATTGATCTCTGCCATGGTTTTTGGGCCAAGGCCGGCTTTTATTGCCGCGGCAATCACGGGGACTCTAGCCAAGGGGATGCTCATAATACTGGCTTGCACGATATCCATGGCCAAGGCATTCTCCGCAGCCAGCAGAAATCCGGTATTAACAGGAGTACCGCTGGAACCTGGGCCTTCACCTTCCATGCCGATTATGCCATCCATGATATTGAGTTGGGGAATAACCTGCTTAAATAAGTCTACCAGGAGCTCACTCAAGGCTTCTTTTTTTGGAGCCACTTTATGAAAATGGATTTTCGTCAATCCAGGCATCACGCCAAACATATTCTTGATAGCGCCGGTAGTAATGGTCAGGTCATGGGTCTTGAATTTAGGAACATTGATCACCACATCGAAATCTTCCTGCACGCAGGCGGCAATAGGTATGTTTATTTTCTTTTTCCCAAGAGACAGCTCCAGTTCTTTAAAACGGCTTTTCTCAAAATTTACCAACGTAGCGCCACTGGCGTCTGCTGCCTGTTTCATACCAGTAATTTCCCATAGCTGCTCGATCCGTTCCAGCACGCCAAATCCGCCGGGGCTATCGCCGATAAACGGCAAAGCTCCCAGCTTCTTAATGGCTTCAGCAATAGCGGTGATAAGTGCAGGATGGGTAGTTATTGCTGTTTCCGGAGGACGCGGAGCCAGGAGATTGGGCTTGATCAGCACTTTCTGGCCAGGCTTGACATAAGAGCCCAGGCCGCCGATATACTCAAGGAGAGTGGTTAAAGCTTTCGTAACTTCACTGCTTTCATATGTTTTACATTTGACAGCGGCAACTTTAAACAAGCTCACCCCGATAGACCTCCTAAAAATAGGCACAAAGTTAAAAGAAAACAGGAAGTTCAATGTTAGGCACAGAGGCACAAAGTAAAAGATTAGACTATTTTCTCGCTTTGTGCCTGTTTTTTTTTTAAAACTTTGTGCCTTTGTGCCTGGTATTTTCCCAAGACCAAACGCTTTGGGCTAAAACCGCGGCCCCGACAGGCAAGGCCTCTTCCTCTAGGTCAAAGCAGGCATGATGCCAGGGATAGGTGATCCCTTTGGCTTTATTACCCACACCTAAATAGACAAAAGCCCCGGGAACCTTTTGCAGATAACTGGCAAAATCTTCGCCACCCATGGAGGCACGATTAATAGTAATAATATTTCTTTCCCCCAATATATCTGCCGCGGCATTTTTTATAGTATCAACTATCTGGTCACTATTAACTAAAGCTATCCCCAGCGTTCTATATTCTATTTGGTATTTGGCGCCAAAAGCAGTCGTAATCCCGCGCACTATTTTTTCTATCTTTTTAGGCATTTCCCGATGGGTTTTATCATTCAAAGTACGCACTGTGCCCGTCATCACGACCTTATCTGCTAAAATATTATATTGTGTACCGCCATTAATCGTACCGACTGTCACCACTGCTGGATCTGCCGGGTCTGTTTGCCGGGAAACCACTTGCTGGAGTGCGGTAATTACTTCCGCTGATATCGCTATAGCGTCTACCCCTTTGTGCGGCGCTGCCCCATGCCCGCCTTCCCCGATAATAGTCAGGGTAAATTCATCCACATTAGCCATCATTTGGCCGTACTTAATGCCTATCTTGCCGGCCGGCAATAATGTATATACATGCATGCCAATAATCGCTTCCACGGCTGGATCTTTTAGGGCTCCGGCTTTGATCATTCTTTCCGCGCCATTGGAAACTTCTTCGGCTGGCTGGAAAATAAATTTAACTGTTTTAGTAAGTTCACTCCGGTGGGTAGCTAATAATTTCGCGGCTCCCAGGGCGCAAGTCATATTGCCATCATGGCCGCAGGCATGCATGATTCCTTTAGACCGGGAAGAAAAACTTTTTTTGGTAGCTTCCTGAATAGGTAAAGCATCCATGTCGGCGCGGATGGTGATGGAGCTGGTTCGCGGATGGCGGATGGCAGATGGCGGTTCAAGCAAACCGATGACGCCGGTGCCGCCAACGCCTGTTTTGACTTTGAGCCCCCACTTTTTCAGCAGGGCAGCAATATAGGCGCTGGTCTTATATTCCTTATTGCTTAATTCCGGATGCTGATGCAGCTGCCGCCGGATCTTGATCAATGCTGATTTTATCTTATTCGCTTCTTTTAAAAAGTTCATAATTTTCACCTGTTTTTTATTTTACTGCGAACAACGAACGATTATCCAAGAATGGCTTTCAAGGCTTTCGGTATCGCTTTAATTATATCGCTGGCGACCAGCCCCATTTCCGTAGTCTCTTTTATCGCCATATCTCCAGCCAGGCCATGTATGTATACCGCGGCTTTAGCCGCCTCCAGTACGTCCAATCCCTGCGCTACTAATCCTCCCAGGATACCGCTCAGGACATCGCCGCTGCCGGCAGTGGCCATTCCGGGATTGCCGGTATTGTTCACTACTACTTTTTGCCCATCGGTAATAATAGACTGGTAGCCTTTGAGCACGCAAATACAGCCGGTTTCTTTACTAAATTGGAGCGGATATTTACCACGGGCTTTTTTAATATCTGTAGCATGCACAGCGATCAGCCGGCCTAATTCCCCGGCATGCGGCGTAATTACCACCGGGCTGCGGGTAGATTTGAATATATTCAATTTCCCGACCAGGGCATTGATAGCATCTGCGTCAATTACCAGGGGGATCTTGCTGGCAGCCACAAAACTGCGTACTAACTCAACGGTTTCGGGATGCGTAGACAGGCCTGGGCCGATAACCGCCACATTGATATTACGCAACTGAATAAAGCTGTCGATCGCATCAAGAGCTTTCAAGCTTAAAGTCTGTTCTTCTGTTTCGGCTAATGGTTTGGTCATCACTTCAGTCAGCTTGACGGCTAGTATCTGATTTAAACTTTTCGGGATCCCTAGGGTCACTAACCCGGCGCCAATGCGGATGGCGGCCTCGCTGGTCAAGGCTGCCGCCCCGGTCATACCGGCAGAACCAGCCAATACCAGCACATGCCCAAAAACATTTTTATAGGCTTCTTTCGGGCGCTTGGGCAAAAGCTTTCTTATTTCTTCTTTAGTAATGAATTTTTCCGGCATAAAGGCTCCGTTTCTGGTTGCTAAAATCAGTTTCTAGTTTTTGGTCTCTGGTTTCTAGTCTCTAATCTTTACTAGCGACCAGTAACCAGCGACTAGAAACTGCTTTTATAGCTAGCGACTGGAATATATCGCCTGGGCTACCGCATACTCGTTGCAATGCGATAAAGACACCACGATATTTTTCTCCAGCTTATGCAGCTGGCCGCTTAATACTGCCTCTGGCTTTCCGCTGTCCAGGTTCTTGATGCTGATATCGATCAAAGCAATGCCTTTAGAACCTAAGGCTTTTAAGATCGCTTCCTTGGCGGCAAAACGCACGGCATAATGCTGGTATTTATTAGCTTTGCTCTCGCAATACGCGATCTCCCTGGCGGTAAATACCCGCTTCAGGAAAGCTTTATTACCGGCAATTACTTTCTTGATCCGTTTGGTTTCTATTATATCAATTCCCGTACCGATTATTTTCATTCAAATATTTTCCCCGGATTTAATATATTGTTCGGATCAAAAGTCTTTTTTATCTGCTTCATGATATTTATCTCTGCTGCTGATAACACCCGGGACACATATTTCTTTTTAGTTACCCCGATACCATGCTCGCCGCTGATAGTGCCGCCGGCGGCAATAGTAATATCAAATACGCCGTTTATAGCTGCCGGCAGTATCTTGTTCCAAATATCGTCGGCCAGCTGTTTTTTCAGGATATTCACATGGATATTGCCGTCGCCTAGATGTCCAAAGCAAACTATTTTCACCGCCAGTTTTTTACTCAAATCCTGCAGCTGGCCAAGCACTTTCGGCATTTGATTGATCGGCACGACAATATC
>CAZFDO010000106.1:0-1626 GCA_964517965.1 uncultured Clostridia bacterium | reverse complement strand
ATCCGCCGGTGAGTTTTAATGATTCACTGATCTTGCGGCGCACTTCCCATAGTTTTTCCTGGTTAGCTTTAGTATCTGCCACCAGCACATCTTGAGCGCCCTTACCCAGGCATAATTCACCGACCATTTCAGCCTGCTTTTCCAGGTATTCCTTATCATCGCCGTCCAATTCGATCAATATCTGCGCCTCTGCGTCACGGAAAGGCAGCTGTCTGCCCAGGCATTCCTCACACGCCAAAATACTTTCCTTGTCCATGAACTCGATAGCCGCAGGGACTACTTTACTTTTTATTATCTCTACAATGGTTTGTGAAGCAGTAGTATAGCTATCAAAGGGTACTAATAGATCTATTTTTGCTTTGGGCAAAGGCACTAATTTCAAGATAATTTTAGTGATAATGGCCAGGGTGCCTTCACAGCCGATGATCAAACTGATCAAATCGTATCCCACTACATTTTTTAGCAGTTTACCGCCCAAATTAATAATTTCTCCGCTGGGCAACACCGCCTCAAACCCTACGACATAATCTTTGGTCACGCCGTATTTTACAGCCCTGGCGCCGCCGGCGCACTCAGCGAGGTTGCCGCCGATATGACAAGAATCAAGGCTGGCCGGGTCTGGGGGATAGAATAATCCTTTTTTTTCCACTTCTGTTTGTAATGCTCCGGTAATGACTCCCGGCTCAGTCACGATCATCATATTTTCTTCATCGATTTCCAGGATCTTATTCATCTTTTCCAGGGAAAGGACTATACCGCCTTCTGTCGGCACAGCTCCTCCGCTCAAGCCAGTACCGGCGCCGCGCGGTATGACCGGCGCCAGATATTGGTTCGCCAACTTCATGACTTCAGATACCTGCTGTGTATTTTCCACTTTGACTACGATATCCGGCTGGCTGGAAAGACCCATGGTTTCATCGTGGGTATAATCCGCCATGGCTGCTGTTTCTGTAAGCACATTATTATGGCCTACAATGGCTATAAGTTTTTCTTTAATTTCATCAAGCTTTTGAATAGTCATTTTCACCTTTAAGTAATCTGTGTAATCAGCTTCCGTAATCGGTGTAATCTCTCTTAGGTTATTCTATCATATCCGCCGAGTAAATAGCATTAAAAACTTCGGCGGTTTTAAACACGCTGGGCTTCCTGCCCATTTCCCTGGCGACAAAAGTTAAAGCATCTTTGGTGGAAGTAAACCCTGCTATGGGAGTCCCGCGTAATAGTTTTGGGGCCTGCGCTGAGACAAAGAGCAAATGAGCCTTTTTTAATACCTTAGCTACCATATAAGCCCGGTGTTCGCCGGCCTGGCAACCGCCTTTTTTAATTTTTTCAATGAAGCGGTCAACATTTTTCACTTTTTTCAAAATTTTCCCAAAACGCTGCTCTCCCAAGCCACGCCCAAAACCTTCCGGGATATCTGCTACCACTATTACATAACCGCCTGTCTTAACGATTGGGGCAGGCACATTAAGCAGGTAGTTATAAGCCCGGGATGCCTGATAAATGTTCCCTCCCTTTTGCTTGCCAATCACAGCAATAGCGACATCATACTTCCTGGGAAGGCGTTGACGATATAGCTGATCAGCAAAAGCCACTGCTTTCTTATACACTTCTGCTGGCTGACCG
>CAZFDO010000105.1:0-6050 GCA_964517965.1 uncultured Clostridia bacterium | reverse complement strand
TACTCTGTGCCTCTGTGCCAAATATTGAACTTCCTGCTTTCTTTTAACTTTGTGCCTATTGCTGATATTTTTTTCCTTGACAATACAAGATATAGTGTGTTAATCTTAAAACACTCCTTTATATAGTATCTATGCTCGTGACCAGGAAAGAAGGGTTCTCCCTTGAAGTGCCCATTTTGCGGCTCGCTTGATGATAAAGTAATCGACTCCCGCCCGCTGGAAGAAGCTTCCATAATCAGAAGAAGACGAGAGTGCCTGGCCTGCCAGAAGCGTTTCACTACTTATGAAAGGCTGGAAGAAGTTCCTTTAATGGTTATCAAAAGCGATAACCGTCGTGAGCCATTCAGCCGGGAAAAGCTTCGGGCCGGCTTGCTGAGATCCTGCGATAAGCGTCCTATCAGTATAGACAAAATAGAAAAGATCATCAGTGAGATCGAATATGAGATGCATAACTATTACATTATGGAAGTGCATTCTTCATCGATCGGCCAAAAGGTTCTGAAACGGCTGAAAGAGCTGGATGAAGTGGCTTATATCCGGTTTGCCAGCGTGCACCGCAACTTTAAGGATATCAACACTTTCATGCAGGAACTTAAAAAACTTAAAAAAGAAAAAGACGGACAGGAAGAAAATGAAGAAAACAAGTAAAGTGATTAACCCCGCCCTTCTTAAAGAATCTAAAATATAATAATTTTCAGGAGTATATTATTATGGAAACAAAAGAAAATGCAGCTAATATCCCGGGGAAGAAGGGCGGGATAAAAATTAAGATATTTGGTAAAAAAACGTGCGATGCCTGCAAAGCGGTGAAAGAAAAATTCAATTTCTTTTTGGATCACTGGGGACTGTCTAGCCAGGCGGAGATCGATTATTTCGACCTGGATACTGTTGAAGGTTTGAGCCAGGGCGCGTATTATGATGCCCTGGAATTTCCAACTACTATTTTAGAAAAAGACGGACAAGAGCTGGCCCGCTGGAAAAAAACCGTACCCACCAGCCAGGAATTCAAACAATTCTTTCAAGAAAGCAATGTCTAGTATTGTTCCTGTCCGCTGTACGCTGTCCGCTGAGGATTAAAAAAACATGGGCGAACTAAAGATCAAAAAGTTTATTGATAATTCCCTGATCGAGTGGGAAGGTAAGATCAGCGCGGTCATCGTGGTCGGCGGCTGTAATTTTGCCTGCCCGTTCTGCCATAATGGAGTGCTGATAAAAGACCACGCCGATATCGCGGAGATATCCCAGGATAAAGTCTTGCAGATATTAAAAGAGAAAAAAAATTGGCTAGACGGAGTGGTCATCAGCGGCGGTGAGCCGTGTCTCTATCATGAACTTTTTGACTTCATTAAAAAAGTGAAGGAGATCGGGCTTCCTATCAAGCTAGATACTAATGGTTACCTGCCCAAGATGCTTGGAAGCCTAATCAAGCAAAAATTGGTGGACTATGTAGCTATGGATATCAAAGCACCTCTCAATAATAAATATGAACAGCTCTGTGGTATTAAAATAAACTTGGACCGCATTAAACAAAGCGTGGGGCTTTTGCGCGCTTCCGGGATCGAGCATGAATTTCGCACCACTTTTGTACCTAATATGCTGGAAAAGAATGACCTGGTGGAGATTGCCGCCTATCTGAAAGGCACCAAGCGATTTTATATCCAACAATTCAGCCCTGAAGTAACCCTTGACAGCAGTTTGAGCAGCCTGATTCCCTATACGAAGAACTACTTAAAAGAAACTGAATTGGCCTGCAAAAAGTACATTAGTAATGCCAAAATAAGATAACTAACAAATATTAGAAAGGGGGCAATACGCTACATGGCAAAAAGAAGAGGGGTTGTTTTTTCTGTCAAAGTCCGCAAGCGTGAACGCACAACTGAACCCTTTAGCAAAGAGAATATCGTCAATAGTATTTTTAAGTCAGCCAAAGAAGTGGGTGGCAAGAACAGGCGCATTTCCGATGTGCTGGCTGATGAGGTGATCTCCTACCTTAGGAAAAAATACCGCACTGAAAAGATACTCTCGACCAAGCTGATCGGTGATGCCGTGGAAAAAGTGTTGATCGAAGAAGGCCATGCTGCTACTGCTAAAGCATTTATCTTATACCGGCACAAACGTGCCCGCATGAGAAAAGTGCTTAAGGTCAGAAAAGAAGTAGCTGCCAAAACTAATGCTACTGATCTGGCGCTCATGGTCACCACCCCGGCTCACGAAGAAATATTGCCCTGGAACAAGGAAGCTATCTGCGCGGCCCTGGTAAAAGAAGCCAATATCGATAAAAAAATAGCCAGGAAAATAGCCGATGCCGTGGAACAAAAGATCCTGGCCAGCGGTTCGCGCCAGGTTACCACTTCGTTCATCCGGGAAATGGTGGACAATGAATTATTCAACCTGGGCTACCGTAACGGCAAATTGAAACGGCAGCGGGCCCTGGGTATCCCGATTTATGATCTGGAAGAGCTCATTTTCTCTAAATCCAGCGAAAATTCCAATATTGCCGCCAACAGTCCGGAAGCGATCAACTTGGCTATCGCGGAGAATACGCTGAAGCAATATGCCCTGGAAAAAATATTTTCCGAAGAAGTATCCAATGCCCATTTGAAAGGGGCTATGCACCTTCATGACCTGGGATATCCGACCAGAGTATATTGTTCCAGCCATTCCCTGGAATACATCAAGAAATATGGCCTGGACCTGGAGAATTTAAACATCCGCTCTGTTCCGGCCAAACATGCCCGGACGCTGACTGGTCATCTGAACACGTTCCTGGCCAGTATGCAGGCTTATTATGCCGGCGCCCTGGGAGTAGCTTTTACTAATGTCTTGTATGCTCCCTATCTGGTCGGTATGAGTGAAAAAGAAATGAAGCAGGAAGCGCAATACCTGCTTTTCTCCTGCGCCCAGAATGCCTTCAGCCGTGGCGGACAAACCTTGTTCATTGACTTCAATATTCATTTGAGCGTGCCTTCATACCTGAGGAATGTCGAAGCGATCGGACCCGGCGGCAAGTATACAGGAAAGAAATATTCAGAATATGAAAAAGAAGCGCAGGCCTTTGCCAAAGCCCTGATGGATGTCTGGCGGGCCGGCGACGCGCATGGACATATGTTTGAATTTCCCAAGATGGACCTGCATATTAACCAATCCTCTTTTGATGATCCGGCCCAGTTTGAGCTGTTAAAGCATGCATGCCTGATCGCCAGCGAGAATGGTTCTCCTTATTTCGTTTTTGACCGCGATGAGGTTACCCTGTCGCAATGCTGCCGTTTGAAAACCACGCTAGACCTGAGCAAACCAGAGGATGCCTACATGATCAATCATCCGGAAAGCCTGCGGTTTTGCGGCTTCCAGAATGTGACCATTAACCTGCCGCAATTAGCTTATAAAGCAGGCAAAGGCAACACTGACAAGGCGCTGGAAGAAATGGACAAGGTCATGGACCTGGCGGTAGAGGCGCATTTGCAGAAACGGTCTTTTATTTCCAAATTGATGAACCGCAAAGGGCTGCCGCTCTGGCAAGTAGGTAAACCGGCGGCTGACGGAAAACCGTATATCAACCTGGATAAAGCCAGTTATATTATCGGTATGAATGGCTTGAATGAATGCGTCCAGTTCCTGACCGGAAAACAGCTCCACGAAGACGAGGATGTATACAAACTCGGCTTAAAGATCATTTCTCATATGTTCCTGAGGGTTAAAGAATACGAAAAGCAACACGGCTTGAAATTTGTCCTGGAAGAATCCCCGGCCGAATCAGCGACCAGGCGTTTTGCGAAGATCGATCTGCGCGAATATCCTGAGTCCCGGAGCGTCATCAAGGGTAATATCGAGCAAGACCAGTATTATTATACCAATAGCATTCACCTCGCTGCCAACGCGCCTGTTTCCATGATCGACCGGATCATCAAGCAAAGTAAGTTCCACAGTATCATCGAAGCCGGCGCGATCAATCATGCGTTCATTGGCGAGCATAAACCGGCTCCCAGCGCTATCTTGAGCCTGGTGACTAAATCCTGGAATAATACCTCCGCCGCCCAGATCACTATTTCCCCGGAGTTTACCATTTGTAATAATTGCCAGGAAATGAACCGGGGACTGGTTAATGATTGTCCCAGCTGCGGTTCCAAAGATGTTTACGGCATTACCCGGATCATTGGGTACTACAGCCGGACCGACAATTGGAACCTATCGAAGATCGGCGAGTTGCGTGACCGTCATAGCCAGAAAGAAAATTATGCCGATTTTGGGACCACGGAGGCGGTTAAGCCGGCGCCGGAAAAAGAGCCAGCAACGACGGCTGAAAATAAAAAGGAAATGGCTTCCGCAGGAGTATAGTAACTATGATCGTAAAAATAATGAAGTTGCATCCGGAAGTACTGTTGCCGCAATACAGCCATCCGGGAGATGCCGGCATGGATTTGTATAATATGGGTGAAGAAGTGGTTCTTAAACCATTGTCTAGGACTCTATTGCCTACTGGATTGAAAGTGGCTGTCCCGGCAGGGTATGAACTGCAGATCAGGCCGCGCAGCGGCATGGCTTTAAAGAAAGGGCTCACTGTCTTGAATACTCCCGGAACGATTGATGCCGGATATCGCGGGGAAGTCGGGATCATTGCTTATAATGCTTCCCCCGATGAAGCTATCACTATTAAAAAAGGGGACCGGGTAGCCCAGATAGTTCTGAAAAAAGTCGAAGAGATTGAGTGGCAAGTCATGGCTGAGCTGGATGAAACCAGCCGTAATGAAGGCGGATTCGGCTCAACCGGACATAAGTAAAAACGTGGTGCGCCGTGAGTAGTGCGTCTTGCGCGAGAAAATAGTACTATTTGCTTTTGCGCACAACGCATCCCGCACAACGCATAACGAATATAATGGAGGAATAAGCATGGCGTTTTTTATCGGCAGAGACAGAGAAGCAAGAAAAGCTTATGGTTTTGATGATGTGGCTTTGGTTCCGGGGCTGCTTACTATTAATCCAAACGAAATTGATGTAGCCTGGAATATAAGAGATATAAAGTTCAATATTCCCATTATTGCCAGCGCTATGGATGGCGTTGTGGACGTAAAATTTGCCATAGAAATGGGCAAGCTCGGGGGCTTAGCAGTATTAAATCTGGAAGGGATCCAGACCCGCTATGAAAACCCGGATGAGATCGTGCAGCAGATCGTCGGGGCCGATCCCGAAAACGCCACCAAGATCATTCAGAGCATATATAAGGAACCGATCAAGGAAGAATTAATTGCCCGCAGAATAAAAGAGATCAAGAAAGCTAAAGTTCCTTGTGCCGTCTCTGCCATACCGAAAAGGGCGGAACGTTTCGCGCAAATCGCCCAGGAGGCGGGAGCAGATATTTTTGTGGTCCAGGCTACTGTTACTACGGTACATCATGTATCCAGCGAGTATCAGGAGGTCAATTTTGCCAAGATCTGCAAAGATCTGAAGATCCCGGTGTTGATCGGTAATTGCGTAACCTATGATGTAGCCCTGGAATTAATGGAAACCGGAATTGACGGTCTACTGATTGGCCTCGGCCCCGGAGCCGCCTGTACAACCAGAGGAGTGTTGGGTATTGGCGTACCGCAGATAACGGCTACAGTTGATTGCGCCGCGGCCCGTGATTTTTATTATAAAAAGACCGGACGTTATGTTTCTGTTATTACTGATGGAGGCATGACCTACAGCGGCGATATTTGCAAGGCTTTTGCCGCAGGCACCGATGCAGTTATGATCGGCTCCTCCTTAGCCAAAGCGATCGAAGCTCCCGGCAAAGGTTTTCACTGGGGCATGGCTACCCCGGACCGTTATTTACCGCGCGGTACCAGGATACGGGTCAATACCTCCGGTACTTTACACGAGATCCTGTTGGGACCGGCAAAAATAGACGACGGCAGCCAGAATCTGGTAGGAGCCCTAAGAACCAGCATGGCTTCCTTGGGAGCCAAGAATATCAAGGAAATGCAGTTAGTGGAGATTATCATTGCCCCTGATTTTAAGCATGAAGGCAAACAATTCCAAAAAGCACAAAAAATAGGCATGGGGAAATAAAA
>CAZFDO010000104.1:0-6058 GCA_964517965.1 uncultured Clostridia bacterium | reverse complement strand
CATTGTCAGTACTGATACCATCGATATAATAGGGGATGTCTTATATTCCCAGGATCCGTATATGCAAATATTGGATTCTTATTCAGATAATGCCTCGGTCAGTGCCTGGAATATCGATACTAATAACGCTAATGCCAGTGTGGTCCGGGATACGACTGCAGCTATTTTCACCGGCGCTCCTTATAAGAATGTTGATAGTTCATGCATGCGGGTGCAGATCCAGAAAACAGGCAGCGGACCACGAGCGACCTTCAAAAAACATTTTGACATTGTGCCCCCTCCAGCCGGGATCAATAATAGTAAAATTTATTTTAATGTCCGGGGAGAACATGCGGGAGACGATGCTAAAGTAGAAGTGCGGCTTATTGACAATGCCCATAATGTTATTGCTTCGTTTGGCCCGGAAAATATTGATGAAGATTGGGAACGGATCGTACTGGTCAATAATACTCCCAGTGCAACATTAAGCTTAAGTCAGATAAATGATTTCAATAATCATCCGCATGATAATTTAGAAATAATTTTTACCAATTTTGATAATAATGTGCGCAATTTCTATATAGATGAACTGGGCTTCGCTTTTGGCAAAAGCTATCCCCTCGATCCGGCCACAACTAATCCTACAAGTGACGCTATTGCTTTGATCTCACAGGACAATCAGTATGAAAATGCTTTTTATATGACTACTACTGCCACTAATACACAATATACCAATTCCATGCGTACAGACAATATTAAATATTTTGCAGTTAACGGCGACTACAAGGTTTCCGGAAATTGCTATCGTGACTTGCGCATTGATGCCTTCATCTATACGGCTCTGGACAATACCATGTTCACTGTGCATACAAATCAATGGCTGGATATGTTCACGCAATACGGTTCGTCTTGTTCATACCTGGGCGGCAGTGTTCGTGCCCCTGTGTTTAACAATACTTTTGACACCAATTTAGCTAATAATGTATCCAAGGCCATTCCAGTCGGGACAGTGATACACTCTTATCAGCAGTTAAGATAATATAAAAAGAGGTAACCTAATGAAAAGAACCCATGAGAAAAGAAAAAGAGTACTGACCCAGAAACCTTTCCAGTTAAAATATGTGGTCCTGGGCATAGTCGGCTTCATGATGACGATCGGGCTGGCCCAGACATCTCTGTATTTCCAGTTAACCCGCATGGTCCTGAAACAACCGCAGTTCACCGGAGTATTTGCCGTAGCCCAGCAGATGAATATGGTGTTTTTCAGCTGGTTCATGTTAGGCGTGGTTATTATTGTCGGCGGAGGTATCTTTATTTCGCATCGTATTGTCGGGCCGCTCAAGAGGCTGGAAGAAATGCTGCAAAAAGTTGGACATGGAGACCTTAGCACAGAAATGCGCATTAGGAGTAAAGATGAATTCAAGGAAGTAGCCATTTCCTATAATAGCATGCTCCATGGGTTGCGCAGGTTGCGGGGAAAAGACCATAAGCTGGTAAGCGAAATCAAAGAGGATCTAAATAAAATAAAGAATACTCTGTCCTCAGAAACTATTCCGCAGGCTGCCTCGCTATTGGACGAGAATATCCGTAAATTAGACGAAATATGGCTTAAATAAAATTATAAGTGATTTTGTTCAAATAATAACCCCTTACTGCTGTTTACCGGTAAGGGGTTTTGTTGTTAGTAACAGGACACTAGAGTTTTTTCTTAAAGCTTAAAATACTCAACATCACAAAGAAGATAGTATAGATGGTCAAGGCCAGCACTTCCGGTAATAAGAACTCTATCCCGATACCCTTCAGCATGATGCCGCGCAATATCTTCAGGAAATAGGTGAGCGGCGCGAGATAGCCCAGGTAATATACAATAATCGGCATGCCTTCCCGGGGGAAAATAAAACCTGACAAAAGTATAGATATGGGAATAAGCGGCATGAGCATCTGGAAAGCCTGGAACTGGTTCTGGGCCAGCGAAGAGATGAAGAGCCCCAGTCCCAGGGAGCCGCAAAGGAACATAAAAGATAAAGACAGCAGCAAAAGCAGGCTGCCGGCGATCTTGACCTGGAACAGAAAAGCCCCCAGGAAAAGTACCAGATTCACTTCGATAAAGGCTATAATAATATACGGTATAAGTTTGCCGACGATCAGTTCATAACGCTTGATCGGGGTGGTGATCAGTATCTCCATGGTGCCTTTTTCCTTCTCCTTCACCAGCGTAGTGGTGGTCAGCAGTGGAATAATTATCTGTAATAGTAACCCGATCACGCCCGGAATCAGGAAATTGGCCGAGCGGAGGTCTGGATTATAATAAACCCGTGGCCGCACGTCTACCAATGAGACAGGACGGATGCTGGTTTTCCGTGACAGTAGCTGGGCCCCGAAAGACTGGCAAATGGCTCCCGCCGTGTTCATCGCCGTAGATGCCGGGTTAGGATCAGTACCATCAATGGTCAGGCTGACCTGGGCAGGCTTATGCCGTTTGAGCAGGCTGCTGAAATCAGGCGGGAGCTCAATTATAACTTTTACTTTCCCCGCCGACAACAGGTACTCGGCTTCCTGGCGGTTAAGCACCTGGTAATTAATATCAAAATATGTGGAATTCTTAAAACTGCTGATCAGGTCGCGGCTAAGAGAATTATGATCGTGATTAATCACAACAGTAGATATATGCTTCACATCCATATTTACCGCATACCCAAAAATGATCAATTGGAGAAGAGGGAGGATAAAGATCAGCGCCAGGGTCCTTTTGTCCCTGACGATATGTAATAATTCTTTTTTTGCTACCGCCATGACCAGTGTGCTCATGATTTTTTATCCATAAAAGAAATGTAGACATCTTCCAGGGACTTGCCGCCAGCTTGGAAACGGGCCGGAGTATCTACCGCCATTAATCTTCCGTCAAAAATAAAGCCCAGGGTATGGCATTTCTCCGCTTCTTCCATGTAATGAGTGGTAATAAAGAGAGTAATGCCTTGTTGGGACAGGTTTTTAAGTACTTCCCAGATTTCCTTGCGCAGGACCGGGTCCACGCCGGCAGTCGGCTCATCCAGGAATACTATCTCCGGATCATGAACTATGGCGCAGGCAATGGCCAGGCGTTGTTTCAGTCCCCCTGATAATTCGCCGACCAGGGAATTGGCCCGGTCGGTAAATCTCAGCAAAGCCAGTATATTAGTAACGTTCTTTTTTAATTTTTCATGGGGGATATTATAGAGAGAAGCGTAAAAGTTCAGGTTCTCTCCGACGGTCAAGTCATCATACAGCCCGAAGCGTTGCGTGACATAGCCAATACTTTGCTTTATCTTTTCCGGTTGGCGGATTATATCATAGCTATTAACCTGCGCAGTGCCGTTGTTAGGCTGCAGGATCCCGCACAGCATCCTGATGGTTGTGCTTTTGCCGGAGCCATTGGGACCCAAAAACCCGAAGATTTCTCCTCTTTTTACCTTGAGGTCGATCTTATTGACGGCGATCAGCTCACCGTAGGCTTTAGTCAGTTTTTGCGTTTCTATAATGTAATCCAATTTAATTCCATCTATAATTTAATATAAACATCCGCGGGCATGCCTATTTTCAGTTTCTGTTCTTTATTAGTGACCTTTACCTTGACGGCAAAAACCTGGTTGACACGTTCTTCTTTGGTCTGGATATTCTTTGGTATGAATTCCGCCTGGTCAGAGATATAGATCACCTGGCCGTTGAAAACCTCCTGGGGAAAAGAGTCCACTTCAACATCAGCAGAGGCGCCGAGCTTTACCCGGCCGATATTCTGCTCCGGTATGTATATTTTAACCCAGAGGTCGTTGGTATCAGCCAAAGTAACAATAGGTAACCCCGGGGTCACCACTTCACCCTGGAATAACTCCTGCAGAATGACGGTGCCGGTGATAGGAGCGGTGATCAAATAATTATCTTTAACCTTTTGGGCCAGTTCCAGCTGGTCGGCTGGTATGATCTTATCCTGAAACAGCTTTTCCGCCCGGGCAAGATCCTTGGCCGCTTTATCCAGGTCATCAAGCTTGGCTATTACCTGTCCGGCTGATATCTTTTGGCCTTCTTTGACTCCCAGGAAAGTTATCCTGCCGACTACCTTAGAACTGACATCGATCTCATTGGTCTCAATGGTGCCTGACCCATAAATCGTTCCCGGATGATCGGCCTTGGTACAAGCGCATAAGATTATTGCCAGGCCAAAAAACAATATTAATTTATTTGGTAAGATCATAGTCTACCTCCTTGATAATTCTATATTTTAATACTCTTTGCCTCAAAAATCAAGGTAATAAATGTCGGCCTGATTATAAAGGCAAAAAAAGCTTGATTTTATTGGATTATTTAGATATATATTAAGATTATAGAATATGCTATTGGAACAACCAAAGCAGTGGGAAGCCATTGCTTTTTTATTTGTTTAACAGGAGATTATTTAAGATATGAGAGCTATAAATTGTGTAATAGTCTTAAGTCTGCTTATAGCCATTAATCCTATGCCCATTAAGGCGGAAGAAAATGGTCAATCCCTGGAAGCCTTACTTGGCAGCTTTCATGATCCGGATTATTATGTCCGCTTAAATGCCATGGAGGGGCTGGTAAGAATTGGCCAGCCAGCTGTTAAGCCTTTAATGGAAGTACTGAAGGATAATGACCCGTCCATGCGTATGTACGCTGCCGAAACTCTCGGAAAAATCGGAGATGTCAGGGCTTTAAGGTCGTTAGTCGCGCTGCTTAAAGACGATAATGAGATCGTCAGGATATATGCTATTAATGCCTTGGGAGACCTGAGAAGTGAGAGCGCCGTAAAACCTCTTTTAAAATTTATGGATGATGAAGATCCTGAAGCCAGGAAAAGTTTAGCTGAGGCTTTAGGAAAGATCGATAATAATATTGCCTTAAAGCCGCTCATTAAATTGCTGGAAGATCCTGATATCAGGGTAAGGGAAAGCGCCGCCCGGGCACTATGGGAAGTCACTAAGCAGGATTTCGGCGGTGACGCGGCTAGATGGCAGGGGTGGTTTTATAAAAAATGAAGCTAAAGCGGAATCCTCCGAAGTTTTAACGTAGGAGGATGAACCAGCAGGCAAAACCGATCAAAAGCAAGGCACACCCTAATACCATGGCCCGGTAAATCCTATCTGAAATAAATCTCCTTCCTTTATGGATCATCAATGAAACCAATGAATACCAGCCTAAATCAGCGATAATATGTCCGCTGAAAAATACTACTATAGCCATAAATCCTTGTTTATGGGACGCCAGGACGAGTCCAAGGCCGATAGTCAGCCACCAGATGGTCCAATAAGGATTAGCTAAACTCATGGTCAGGCCTAACCAAACCAGATTTGCCGGTTTGGTCGGGGTTCCTGCTGGCAGCAAGGTTAACTGCGGTAGTGACAGGATCATTTTCACTCCAAAAAAGAAAAGGATAATACCGCCAAGTATGGAAATTATCCTTAAAATCAATGGATTGCTTAGAAAATGAGAAAACCCGAAAAGGATGACCGCGATCATAAGCATTTCCAGGACTGCATGCCCAAGGATGAACAAAGGCCCGGTTTTAGCGCCGTGCCTGGTGCTTTCATAGATGACTGCGGCCAGCAATGGACCAGGCATTAACGCCCCGCTGAGGGCAATGGTGAAGGAAATTATGAATAACGAAATATAGCTCATGACCTTCATTATATACTATGAACTGATTTTTGTAAACCCCGTTAGAAATAATTACTTCTTAACACAATTTTCAATTTCTAACGGGGTAAAGATAAAAGGCTTGACTGGGGCAGGCAAAAAAGGTTATACAATATAGAAATGCTGGAAATAAAAACCGCGAGGTATCCATGGCAAAAAAATAAAAATATATGCTTTAAGTACCTGCCTCGGGGCGCCCAAAGAAAGATTTGAAATATTTATAGAAGGGAATAAATAGTGAAAAATCCGGCGCGGTTTCTTACCTTCATGTTATTGATCTTGTTTCTGGCAGTTCAGTCTATAGCTCTGGATATTGGCTTAACCAGTGCGGTCAAGAAAAAAACTAAGGAATTAGATGCCAAAGTACTTAAAGCATATATTTTTATTTTTT
>CAZFDO010000103.1:5084-6117 GCA_964517965.1 uncultured Clostridia bacterium | reverse complement strand
CTACAAAGATAATATCCTTGATGCCCTGGGAGAAAGTGTCAACAAGGATATTCATGACCTGGGAATTAAGACGGTCTCTAAAATTAAGTCGGTGCAGATTTATAAAATAGACGCCGACTTAAATTTTGCCCAAATAGAGGATATTTGCTGCAAATTACTGATCGATCCCATTACCCAGGAATATGTCATTAATAAAAGTATTGATGCCGCTGCCAGTGAAAAACATTTTGTCATCGAGGTATGGTTTAAAAAAGGGGTCACCGATGCAGTCGCGGACACCATGGTCACGGGTATCAGGGATCTCGGCTTTCCAGCGGGACAGCTAACGGTGCATACCGGAGCAAAATATATTATTTACGGTAAGCTTAAGGCTAAGGAAGCGGAAAGTATTGCCCATAAATTATTGGCTAATAGTATTGTGCAAGACTACTTTATCGGGGCTGCTGAACAATATGCTTAATGAAATCAAGACTATTGCTATAATAAATAAAAGTGACGGTGAACTGCTCACTATTTCCCAGGCTAACCTGTTGGCCCTCAATGTGCAGGAGATGAAAACTATTCAGGATTACTTTAGAAAATTAGGCCGTAACCCGACCGATGTAGAGCTGGAAACCCTGGCCCAGACCTGGAGCGAACACTGCAAGCATAAAACCCTGCGGGGAGTGATAGAGTACAAAACGCAGATGGCAGATGGCAGATGGCAGATAGAAAAAATAAACAATTTGCTAAAAGAAACCGTGATGAAAGCGACCAAGGACCTGGGCCTTAAATGGTGCCTGTCGGTATTTAAAGATAATGCCGGAATTATTGAATTTGATGAAGACCAGGCCCTGGCTTTCAAAGTAGAGACCCATAATCATCCTTCAGCGCTGGAACCGTATGGCGGAGCAGGCACTGGCATCGGCGGGGTTATCCGCGACATCCTGGGAGTAGGACTTGGCGCTAAACCGGTCTTGAACACTGATGTCTTTTGCTTTGGCCCGCCGGAAACATCCTTTAGTGATATCAGCGAGCATATTTTGCATCCGAA
>CAZFDO010000103.1:0-5074 GCA_964517965.1 uncultured Clostridia bacterium | reverse complement strand
AAAGGATCGCTAAAGGCGTCGTAGCCGGAGTGCGGGATTACGGCAATCGCATGGGTATCCCGACCGCTAATGGAGCAGTAGTTTTCCATGAAAGCTTTATATATAATCCCCTGGTATTCTGCGGCACAGTAGGCCTGATGCCCAAAAAATACACCGACAAGAAAGTCTATCCCGGGGACCTGGTATTAGCAGTCGGGGGACGCACCGGGCGGGACGGTATCCATGGCGCTACTTTTTCTTCGATCGAACTGGATAAAGATACCGAAATATCGGCGGTGCAGATCGGTAATCCCATCGTGGAAAAAAAGGTAACTGACACCCTGTTGCAGGCTCGTGACCTGGGATTATTTAATGCCGTCACTGATTGCGGTGCCGGTGGTTTCTCTTCAGCTGTAGGAGAGCTGGGAGAAGAAGGCGGGGCTAAAGTATATTTAGACAAAGCCCCGTTAAAATACCAGGGATTACTCCCTTGGGAGATCTGGGTCAGCGAATCGCAGGAAAGAATGGTCCTGGCTGTATCGCCCGGGAAATTAGAGGCAATTTTAAATATATTCGCCAGTGAAAATGTTGAAGCCACAGTCATCGGTGAATTCACTGATACCCATAACCTGGAGCTTTATTATCACCAGGATAAAGTTGCTGAATTAGATATGAATTTCATGCATAACGGCGTCCCTAGATACACCAGAAAAGCAACTTGGCAAAAACGCAAGTTTGCAGAACCTGCCATAAGCCATAAGCCATTAGCCATAAGCGGAAAGAATTTCGGTAAGATTCTAAAAGAAATTCTTTCCTTGCCTACCGTGGCAAGTAAAGAATGGATTATCCGGCAATATGACCATGAAGTGCAGGGTGGTAGTATTATCAAGCCCTTAACCGGCATCGTCAATGACGGGCCTGGTGACGCGGCAGTCAATCGTCCGGATTTGAAATCTTGGAAGGGGTTTGCCGTAGCTAACGGGATCAATCCTAGATATGGACTTCTGGACCCGTACTGGATGACCGCCAGTGCTATAGATGAAGCTCTCCGTAATATTACCTGCGTTGGGGGAGATCTCGCGAGAACTGCCTTGCTTGATAATTTCTGCTGGGGCAATCCAAACAAAGAGGAACAATTAGGTGGCATTGTCAGGGCCGCCAAGGCCTGCTATGATGCTGCTATGGCTTATGCCACGCCATTCATCAGCGGCAAAGACAGCTTGAATAATGAATACTCTCTTAAAGGGAAATCCATTTCTATTGCTCCGACGATGCTAATTTCAGCTATTTCCGTGATCCAGGATGTCCGCAAGTGCCTGACTATGGATGCCAAGCAAAGCGGAAACCTGGTGTACTTGCTGGGTGATACTCATAATGAATTAGGTGGTTCACAGTACTTCGCCTTAGACGATCGACTCGGGAATGACGTGCCAAAAGTTGATTTCTTAAAAGCCAAAGTACTCATGCTTTCTCTTAGTAAGGCTATGGGCCAGGGATTGGTGCGTTCCTGTCATGATCTCAGTGATGGCGGTTTAGCCGTTGCGGCGGCAGAAATGGCTTTTGCCGGCGGGTTGGGGATGGAAATGTCGCTAGTCGCTGGTCGCTGGTCGCTGGTCAAAAAAGACTTGCGAGATGATATAGTTCTTTTCAGTGAGAGTAATTCACGGTTCCTGGTGGAAGTGGAGCCGCAGAAAGCCAAAGCTTTTGAAAAAGTTATGCTGGGGACAAGTTTTTGCGTAATCGGCAAGATCAGGCCTGATAATAATTTTATCGTCAAAGTAATAAAGAAAACAATAATAATCAAAGAAAATATTGCCGCACTCAAAGAATCATGGCAAAGGACGCTAAGATGGTAGGATATGAATAAACCAAAAGTGCTTATTTTAAGAACAGCCGGGACTAATTGCGATATGGAGACGGAGCAAGCTTTCCGCTTAGCCGGCGGAGACACAGCCAGGATACATATCAACAGGCTTATGGAACAGAAGATCAAGCTTTCTGAATATGATATTTTAGCTATTCCCGGCGGGTTTTCCTACGGTGATGACATTGCCAGCGGTAAAGTACTGGCGAATGAGTTGCGTTATAAATTATATGATCAGATACGCACCTTTTCGGCCAGCGGTAAGCCGGTGATCGGTATCTGCAACGGGTTCCAGGTATTAGTAAAATCCGGGTTGCTGCCTGGTTTTGAAACCATTGACCAGGAACTGCAGGCTACCTTATCATTTAATGATTCGGCAAAATTCGAAGACCGCTGGGTTTATCTTGCGCACTACGCACAACGCACAACGCACAACAATTGCTTATGGACTAAAGGGCTAAAGAAAATAATATATTTACCGGTAGCACATGGAGAGGGAAAATTTATCCCTAAAGACAAGCAGGTGCTGGATCAGCTTAAAGAAAACGGCCAGATCGTACTCCAATATGTTGACGAAAAAGGCAAGTTGAGCAATTATCCTGATAATCCCAATGGCTCGATCGAAAATATTGCCGGTATCTGTAACCCGGCGGGTAATGTATTCGGCTTGATGCCTCATCCGGAACGGCACGTGACTAAATATAATCATCCGCAATGGACCAGGAAAGATCTGCCGGAAGAAGGCGATGGATTGGCGATTTTCAGGAATGCTGTAGAATACGTGAATAAGCAGTAAAGAAGGGTCTAATGGATAAAGAACTTAATGAATATTGCGGGGTTTTTGGCGTGTTCGGACATCTCGAAGCAGCGCGCCTGACCTATTTGGGATTATATTCACTGCAGCATCGGGGCCAGGAGTCAGCCGGTATCGTTACCAGCGACGGCCGCAGTATGTATGCGTATTTAGGGATGGGACTGGTATCGGATATTTTTAACCGTGATAATTTAGATAAATTACCCGGCTATCTGGCTATCGGCCATAACCGTTATTCAACCACAGGAATGAGTTTTCTAAAAAATGTGCAACCGCTTTTAATCAAGTATGCTAAGGGCCAACTGGCTATCTCGCACAATGGTAATTTAACCAACACTGACCAGATCAGGAGACGGCTGGAAAAAGAGGGATCGATCTTCCAAAGCACGAGTGATACAGAGGTAATCCTGCATCTTATCGCCAAAGCCAATGGCGTACCACTGGAAGAGGCTATCATTCAATCGTTGAACCAGGTAAAAGGAGCCTATTCACTGCTCATCAGCACTTCTGATAGCATGATCGCTGTTCGTGATCCCTATGGGGTCAGGCCACTCTGCCTGGGCCAGTTGGGAGATGCTTATATCGTCGCCAGTGAAACCTGCGCCTTGGATTTGATCAATGCTAAATATATCCGTGATATTGAACCTGGGGAACTGCTCATCATCAATGAAAATGGGCTAAAAAGCATTAAGTTCGCCACTCCGAAAAAATCAGCCATGTGTATTTTTGAATTTATCTATTTCAGCCGCCCTGACAGTTATATCTTTGGGCGCAATGTCCATATGATCCGTCGGGAATATGGCAAAGAACTGGCCCGGGAGACTAAAATTAAAGCTGACCTGGTCATTCCGGTTCCGGACAGTGCCAACAGCGCTGCTGTAGGTTACGCCGAACAATCAGGAATCCCTTATGAAACAGGATTGATCCGCAACCATTATATCGGCCGCACCTTCATCGAGCCAGACCAGCAAATAAGGGATTTTGGCGCTAAGCTAAAGTATAACCCGGTGCGGGAAGTACTTAAAAATAAGAAAGTAATTGTCATTGACGATTCCATCGTACGGGGAACTACCTCTAAAAAATTAGTGAAAATGCTCTATGAAGCGGGAGCCAAACAAGTCCATCTTTGCATTAGTTCTCCGCCGATAATCGGACCTTGTTTTTACGGCATTGATACGCCGACTAAAAAAGAATTGATTGCCAGCTCTCATACGGTTAAACAGATAAAAGCGTATCTGGGTGTAGATAGTTTGCATTACCTGAGCCTGGCCGGGCTGTTGAAAGCAACCAAAGTAGCTTCCTCCCGGTTCTGCTGCGCCTGTTTTAATGATGACTACCCGATTAAGTGAAATATTTAATATCAAATATATAAAATCAAAATTATGGTATCTTACATTTTAATTCTAATATGTGATTTTGATATTGAACTTTTGATTTTTGATTTCGGAGGCAGTTATGAATATTCTGGTGCTTGGCGGCGGAGGAAGAGAACACGCTATAATCTGGAAATTAAAGCAAAGCTCGGCGGTAACTGGAGTGTTCTGTATCCCTGGAAATGCCGGCATCGCCCAGCTGGCTAAATGTTTTGATAAACCAGTTGATGATTTTCCGGTTATTGACAAATACTGCAAGAATAATAATATCGGCTTGATCATAGTTGGCCCGGAAGCTCCGCTCATCAAAGGATTTACAGACTATTTTGAAAAAAAGAATTATAAAGTCTTCGGCCCTAATAAGATGGCCGCGCAATTGGAAGGCAGCAAAGCCTTTGCCAAATCCTTCATGAAAAAACAAAATATTCCTACCGCCAGGTTCGAAATATTCGATCTGCCCAAAGCCGCAATGGATTTCATTAAAGATCCCAAATTCGGCAATGGCCAGGGGAAAAAAGGCTATCCCATAGTCATCAAAGCTGACGGCCTGGCTGCCGGCAAGGGAGTGATGATCTGCAATAACTTAGCCGAAGCAGAAAAAGCCATTGACTTCATCATGCTGAGAAAAATGTTCGGTACAGCCGGGGATAAGATCATCATCGAGGAATTCATGGCTGGTGAAGAAGCTTCGATACTCTGTTTTACCGATGGTGAAACTATCGAGCCCATGGTCACGGTGCAAGATCACAAACGGATCTACGATGATGACCAGGGACCAAACACCGGCGGTATGGGATGTTACGCGCCGGTCTCAAAAGTCAACGCAGAATTAATGAAAAAGATCAGGGAACAAGCCCTGCAACCGACGCTGGCTGGCCTAAAACAGGAGAAAATAGTATACCGCGGGGTCCTTTATGTAGGAATAATGATTGTCAACGGCGACCCATTTGTGTTAGAATACAATGTTAGATTCGGGGACCCTGAAACACAGGTCATAATGCCCCTGCTAAAAACAGATCTTTTAAAGATTATTGAATACATAAA
>CAZFDO010000102.1:0-6156 GCA_964517965.1 uncultured Clostridia bacterium | reverse complement strand
TGACCGGGTAGATTTGAAATTAGGCCATACCCAGCATCAGCACATTAATAAGAAGGAATTTTCCCGTAAAATAGTCAGTATCAGCTCCTCATTGTCGGCGGTTAAGGAAGTCAAAGATTACGACGGGGTCAAGATAATGTTTGAAGATTCCAGTTGGCTGCTGCTGCGGCCTTCCGGCACAGAGCCGGTGGTACGGGTTTATGCTGAGGCAAATAGCCAGGTCAAGGTTAAGAAATTAATTGACTTAGGGCATAAATTAGTGTATAAAATAAATTCCTAATAAATTTTGCGAGGTTACATGAACCCCGCCCTTCCTAAGAATTATCATGGAAGAGTTCGGGGTTAATGATTTAATAATTTGGTGTTATCTCTTTAAGAGATAAGGAAGGAAGGGCGGGGTGAAAGCAATGGTTATGGCTGCAGGAGCAGGAACGCGTTTGCGGCCTCTTACTCATTTTATTCCCAAACCGATGATACCTATAGTCAATAAGCCGGCCTTGGAACATACCCTGGAATTGCTTAAAAAACATGGCTTTGACGAAGTCGTCATCAATCTGCATTCCTATCCGGAAATGATCCGTAATTATTTCGGCGATGGCCAGCGCTATGGGCTCAAGATCCATTATTCACAGGAAAAAATACTGCTGGGAACCGCCGGCGGAGTAAAAAAAGCCGAGAAATATTTTAATAGTACTTTTGTCGTGATGAGCGGCGACGGACTCACTGATATTGATTTAACCAAGGTGTTGGAGTTCCATAAAAAGAAAAAATCATTGGCGACTATGGTATTAAAGAAAGTAGACGCGCGTTTTGATTATGGCGTGACCCTGATCGACCAGTATAACCGCATTGAAAAATTTATTGAAAAGCCTTCTTGGAGCGATGTTTTTGCCAACACAGTCAATACCGGTATTTATGTGTTTGAACCGGAAATATTCAGTTATATCCCGAAAAATAAATTTTTTGATTTTGGACATGATGTTTGGCCCTTATTGCTGGCCCGGAAAAAACCAATCTTTGGTTTTGAAATGCATTCATACTGGTGCGATATCGGGAATCTGCAGGAGTATAAACGGGCCGAAAAGAATGCCTTGGCCGGCGCCGTAAAGATCAAGATCTCCGGCAAGATAAAGAACAAGAATATCTGGGTGGGTGAGAACACTTTTATTCATCCCCAGGTAAAAATTACCGGTCCGGTAGTGATCGGCAGTAACTGCCAAATAGGAAAAGGCGTAACTATAAACAGCTTCACCACCATCGGGAATAATAATATAATTGAAGAAAGAGCAGTGCTCAGTGATTGTATCCTGTGGGCAGGTGTGCACGTGGCTAAAGGGGTGCAGTTGCGTAATTGCGTTATCGGGAATCAGGCCAAGATCAGCGAGAATATATCAGTTTTTGAAGGTTCAGTCATAAATATAGATGAAAAAAAATGAAATAATATGGGAGGAAGATGATGTACAAGGAAGATTTTGTTTTTACCAGTGAAAGCGTTACTGAAGGCCATCCGGATAAGGTCTGCGACCAGATTTCCGATGCCGTAGTGGATGAGATCTATCGTTTAGATCCGCCGAATAAAAATAATTTCCGCAGCCGGGTAGCATGTGAAACATTTATTACCGTAGGCCTGGTAATCGTTGGCGGAGAGATTACCACGTCGGCTTATGTTGATCTGCCGCAATTAGTCCGAGGAGTTATCAAGGATATAGGATATACTGATGTCAAATATGGTTTTAATTATGACTCCTGCGCCATTCTTAACGCGATAGGCAAGCAATCACCGGATATAGCCCAGGGTGTAGGGCGCAAAGGTAAGGTAATTGGCGCTGGTGACCAGGGAATGATGATCGGTTATGCCTGCAATGAGACTCCGGAATTAATGCCCATGCCTATAATGCTGGCCCATAGCCTTTCCAGAAGGTTGGCTGAAGTTAGGAAAAAGAAGATCCTGTCGTATCTTGGACCTGATGGTAAATCCCAGGTGACAGTGCGCTATGAAAACAAGAGACCCGTGGCTGTGGATAAAATAGTAGTATCCAGCCAACATACTGAAGAAGCCCTGGATAAGAAATCAGATAATATGGCTAACTGGGCTAAAGAAGAGATAATCGAAGCAGTTATTAAGCCAGTCATCCCGGCGCGTTTACTTAAAAATTTTAAATGGAAAGAAGATTGCTTCATTAATCCTACAGGAAGATTTCTGATCGGCGGGCCGCAATCTGATACTGGTATGACTGGCCGTAAAATAATTGTGGATACATACGGCGGGATGGCTGCCCATGGCGGCGGAGCGTTCTCTGGTAAGGATGCAACCAAGGTAGACCGCAGCGCTACATATATGGCTCGCTACATTGCTAAAAATGTCGTAGCCAGTGGCCTGGCTGAGAGGTGTACCGTCCAATTAGCCTATGCCATCGGTGTGGCTGAGCCAGTCAGTGTGATGGTGGATACCATGGGTACCAGCAAGGTTGATGAAGCTAAAATTGAAAAAGCAGTAATAAAGAACTTCCGACTGGACCCGCGCGGTATTATTGATTCCCTGGAACTGTACAAACCGATCTTCCGGAAAACTGCCAGTTATGGCCATTTTGGCCGCACTGAAAGCGAGTTCACCTGGGAGCGGACGGATAAGGCTGAAGCGCTCAGGAAAGACTCTAAATAAAAAAGGCACAAAGGGAAGAGCGAGGCACAGAGGCACAAAGTTTTAAGGCGAAGACAAGGTACAGAGTTGAAAAATTAAAAACTGCTTTAGTGAAAGGGATAAACAATGAAATATGATGTGAAAGATATGAAACTGGCAGAAAAAGGCAAATTACGCATTGAGTGGGCAAGTGCGCAAATGCCGGTATTGAATCTCATTAAAAAGAAATTTGCCCAGGAAAAACCGCTGAAAAAAATGAAAATAGCAGCCTGCCTGCATGTGACTACAGAGACTGCCAATTTAATGCAAACCCTGAAGGCCGGTGGAGCAGATGTGGTGCTGTGTGCCAGCAATCCGCTGAGTACCCAGGATGATGTCGCCAGTTCCCTGGTGAAACATGATGGTATCGGGGTGTTTGCCATAAAGGGTGAGAATAACAAAACCTATTATGAGCATATTATCAGCGCTTTGTCAGTAAAGCCGACGATGACCATGGATGACGGAGCAGATCTGGTTTCCCTGATCCACACTAAGAGAAAAGACCTGATCAGCGGCATTATTGGCGGAACAGAGGAAACTACGACCGGGGTTATCAGGCTGAAAAGCATGGCTAAGGATAATGTGCTGGCCTACCCGATTGTCGCAGTCAATGATGCTTTGACTAAACATTTATTTGACAATCGTTATGGGACCGGGCAATCCACTATTGATGGTATTATACGGGCGACCAACATTCTGCTGGCGGGCAGTACCATGGTTGTAGCCGGATATGGCTGGTGCGGCCGGGGCGTAGCTATGCGCGCCAAGGGACTGGGTGCTCATGTTATTGTCACTGAAATTGATCCGATCAAAGGCATTGAAGCAGCGATGGATGGTTTCCAGGTGATGCCCATGAGTGAAGCAGTAAAATCCGGACAGATCTTTGTGACCTTGACCGGCGATATCAATGTTATCCGCAAAGAGCATTTCCTGAAAATGAAAGATGGGGCGATTGTCTGCAATTCGGGGCATTTTAATGTAGAAATTGATATTGCCACTTTACAGAAACTGAGCAAAAAGAGACGGATGATCCGTGATTTTACTGAAGAATACACTTTGCCGGGCGGGAAGAGAATATATTTACTTGGCGAAGGCCGGTTGATCAATCTGGCAGCGGCGGAAGGCCATCCAGCTTCAGTGATGGATATGAGTTTTGCCAACCAGGCTCTCTCCGCAGAATATTTGATTAAGAACGCCAGGCATCTGGAAAAACAGGTTTATTCAGTGCCCAAGAACATTGACGAGAATATTGCTGCTCTTAAACTCAAGTCCATGGGTATCAATATTGACAAACTTACCCCGGAACAAGTGAAATACCTGGCCAGCTGGGAAATGGGCACCTAAAGACAGCTCATAGTTCATAGTTCATAGCTCGTAGCTCTTAGTGAAGAATAAAAATAAAAAAAGTAGTTTACAAAACGACAAATACAATAGTACAATCTGTGTAATCGCTGTTAGAATCTGTGTAATCATTTTAGGAGAAGGAGGAAGTTATGTTTGACAAAAGAAATTTAGTAGCAGTTTTTCTTGTCTTGCTGATGATCTTCAGCTTAGCTGGCTGCAGTAAAACTACTAATATCTTCGGTTGGGTACACAAGGGTGGTAGTGATAGCAGTAAAGAGTCCTTGTTAGCCGACGGGCGGGCAGCCTTGAGCAGTAAAGATTTCAGTGATGCCTTGACGTACTACAACAAATTATTGGACCAGAATCCGAATGACTCTCAAGCTTTATATGGAAAAGCCCAGGCTTTGATCGGTTTAGGCGGATTAAGTTTAGCTGATTTGATCGCCAGTGTAGTTATGGAAGCGCAATCAACCGGTACTTCCTCCGTGATTGCCAATAGTGCATTTGCGACTTTCTTCAGTAAGGCTCAATACACGTCTGGCACTACTGATCTTTTGCCTGACACTTTGAACCTGACCCAGTTATATCATACAGCGAAAGTAGTAGTCCCGGTGTTGAAGCAAATAGCTGATGGTAATGGTGATGGAGTTATTCCGGCTGATGACCCTGATGTGAATATTAACCTGGCCTTCTTTATGACCATCCAGGCAGTATGCCGTTTTCTGGATTCTGACGGCGATGATATTCCTGGCGACAGTCATGGCGATATTATCAAAATTAATAGCGACTTTAGTATGACGGTGACGGGTTTAACAGGCCTGACCACTGCGGAGAAACAAATGCTGCGGAATCAGATACAGACAGGCGTGGACGATATGTTTGGTATTGATCCTGCTATATATGGCGCTATTAATTATATGGAAAGAGCTATTAAAAAGATCGGTTCTAAAGACGGATCTTCAATTTCTGATATGAGAGAAAATATTGCCAAATTAAAAGACGATATTAAAAATAATGTCTTAGATAATGTTAATCTGGAGTTGTCGGCTGCCTCGATTGATTTGATTGAATGGCATCCGCATGCTTCGCTATTACTATAAAGGAGGGATAAAATGACTACTTTTAAACGTGTACTTTGGTTGTTGGTGATCAGCCTGCTTATCCTTCCCGTGCTGGCCTGGGGTGGCGAAAGTTCTTTCATGGTTAAAGGTATCAGGCCGGTAGCTATGGGTGGGGCCTTTACCGCCATAGCTGACGACGCTAATGCTTACTTTTATAATCCGGCGGGTCTTACGCAGATACAAAAGTGGCAGCTGCAAATAGGAAGTATACCGGTAACGATCAGCAATGATACAATGGACTTGTTTACCTGGGTAGGTGATAACCAGACCCAGCTTGAGAAATTTGATGAGCAAAGTTATGATACTCAGGTCAAAATAATAAATGATATTACCGACCAGGTTTCCAAGTTCAAGGTTCATATATCAGCCAGTATCCTGAATCCGAACTTTATTTCCAGCCCCATTGGAATAAGGAACAATTTAAAGTTGAATTTTGGTATCGGCCTTTTTAACTTGATCGATGTTCGGATTGGTGTGAATGCCGGTCTACTGGTCCCAAACATTGACATGGTTGGCAATGTTGATGTTGTCGGTATGATTCCGCTGGCGTTCAAGATGGAAAAAACACCTTTTGACCTGCCTGGTTCTTTGTCTTTAGCTGGCACTATAAAGGTTCTCCGCCGGGGCAAGATCGAAGAATTAAGGAAATCAGTATTGGAATTTGAAGACTTTGATCCGGCTGTCCAGTATGGCGCCGGCGTTGGTTTGGACTTCGGCAGTTTGTACCAGTTGAATGAACAATGGAATTTTGGTTTAATGGTAGCGGATATTTTTGGCACTCCGGTCACGTATGATCAAATTACCTCTAATAACATCACTAAACCGGAAACCACTGATATTATAAATCCGAAGGTCAATGTTGGCGTGGCTTTCCGGCCGAAGAATTTATATTATTGGAAAAATAAGTTCCTGCCTTTAAAGAACCACTGGGTTTTTGCCGCTGATGTCACCGACCTCACCAACCCTGATGAAAAGCTGATGAGCGCTACTTTCTTCAAGAAGCTGCACCTT
>CAZFDO010000101.1:5405-6168 GCA_964517965.1 uncultured Clostridia bacterium | reverse complement strand
TTAATCTTTAAATCCTTTAAAACCTGTGCACTTTTAATTCTTAGTTGACATTTGAAATTATTTTTCTTGACAAAAAGGCTAAGTGTTGATAACTTACTGTTTAAAAGTAATGGTAAAAACATACATGTAAAATGTATGTGGCAAAGGAGGTGAAGATCATGATCGAAAAAGTCGGTGACGCAGCTGGAAAAATATTTCAGTTCCTGGAAAAGAATGGCGAAGTTTCTGTTTTGAAGATCAAGACTGGTTTGAAGATGTCTAGCAGTTTAGTATGCATGGGCATAGGTTGGTTAGCCCGTGAGGAGAAGCTGAATATCAAGGATGCCAAAAAGGATGTGAAAGTTTCCTTAAAGTAGTTCATTCTGAATTTGGGGGACACATGGCAGAGGAAAAGTCATTCGAGATAACTGGAGTCAAGATCAAGAAGGTGAAGAAGGAAGGCAATCTGAAAGCTTGGGCTACGATTACCATCAATGACAGCATTGTCATGCGTGATATCCGGGTCTTGAACGGGGAAAAAGGGTTATTTGTGGGGATGCCTGGCCGGAAAAGAAGTGATGGCAAATACAGCGATACTGTATATATAAAAAATACCGATATTAAGGAAGATATTAATAAAGCCATCTTAGAAAAATATGAAACCACTCCCGATGATATCAATGATGAACTTTAGGATTTAGCGCTATCAGTTCGTCGTTATCAGAAAACAACCATAAGTTATTATGGTGTTAGCTAAAATTTAAAAGTGCACAGTTTAAAGATT
>CAZFDO010000101.1:0-5395 GCA_964517965.1 uncultured Clostridia bacterium | reverse complement strand
TCTTAGTTGACACCATAAGTTATTATGGTTGTTTTTTTTTACCCTATGTGCTACAATATAAAAGAATTTTATGACTACTATATTCCAATCAATCATTCTGGGTTTTATCCAGGGGGCTGGTGAATTTTTGCCAATCTCCAGTTCAGGGCACTTGATCGCAGTCCCGCAGCTTCTAGGTTGGGCCGACCATGGGCTGATATTTGATATTGCGCTGCACTGGGGTACCCTGGCCGCGGTTCTGATCTATTTTTGGCATGATTGGATACTCCTTATAAGAGGCGGCTGGCACGGCACCGGTACCAGAGACGGGAAGATGTTCTGGTTTTTGGTAGCTGCTACTATACCCGGAGCTATCGCCGGATATCTACTGGACAATATAGTGGAAACCTACTTCCGTAATGTCGGCCTGATCGGTATCAGCTTGATTGTCATGGGAATGGTCATGTATCTTTGCGACCGCTATGGCCGGCAAAATGTGAATTTAAAGCAGATCACCTTCGGGCAAAGCTTGTGGATCGGTTTTAGTCAGGCCTTGGCTATTATCCCGGGTGTTTCCCGGTCAGGCAGCACTATCAGCTGCGCCCGGGTCCTGGGCCTGGACCGGGAGAGCGCGGCGCGTTTTTCTTTTTTACTTTCTGCCCCGATCATTTTAGGGTCAGCGATCGTTCCGCTCAAGAAGTTCTTCCAGCAGGGATTAACTATGCCCTTAGTGAATTTTGCCGCCGGGATGTTAACGGCAGCTATTGTCGGTTTAATATGCATCAGGTTTTTATTGCAATACCTGAAAAAGTCTGACCTGGTTATTTTTGTCTGGTACCGTTTTGTATTCGGGGCGATCCTGCTATTATTCTATTATACTTCCTGAGGTGTGACTAATAGATGAAACTATTCCGTTCCCTGCAAAAAGATAAAAGACGGCATGAGATCTACGGGTTGCTTTTAGTGACGGTATCATTATTGATCATCCTGTCCCTGATCCCTGGCCCGGGCGGCAAGAATTTCATTGGCGCTTTTGGCCGGTTATTCTCCAAATACCTGAAAGAAATATTTGGCTTGTTCGGCGCTTATTTTATCCCCTTGGTTATGGTGATCTGGGGTTATGAACGCATTGAACATGAAGAGGAAGAGCGGTTCTATCTGCAGATCGCCGGCGTGCTGCTGCTGCTTTTTTCCAGCTGTACCCTGATCAGTTTGATCAAAGCCGATGAATATATTGTTTCCGGCATGTGGGGCGGATATGTAGGCACGTTCTTCAGCAAGTTCTTGCGCCGGGGGTTTGGCAATATCGGGGCCGGCCTGATCCTGGTCTCCAGCCTCATTGTCAGTATTGTCTTAACCACTGAATTCTCGCTGGTTGAATTTTTTAATAGGATCAAAGCTAAAATAGAAGATCTTAAAGAAATAAAATTTGTTTCTAAAAGATCATCCTGGTCCAAAGAAGCCAGGCCGCTGATTAAAAGAACCAAAGAGTTGCCGGATATCAAAGTGACTGAAAAACCGGCTAAACCTTTGATCCATTTGAACCAGGAGAGGAAGTCTGATAAACCGACGATCAATACCCCTCCGCTGTCTAAGTCAGATCCGGCGCCAAAAAAGCCCAGGATCGCCGGGGCGTACATCTTGCCACCCATATCATTGCTTAATGACCGCACTAAAGATAAGGTCCAGATGGATGAGCATGAATTGCAGCAGAACGCTCATCTCTTACAACAGACCCTGGCTAATTTTGGTATTGAAGCCCAAGTGGTGGAAATACATCCCGGGCCGGTCATTACCCGGTACGACCTGCAGCCATCCAGCGGGGTTAAAGTCGGCCGGATCGTGGCTCTGGAAAATGACATTGCCCTGGCTTTGCGCGCGGCCAGAGTGCGCATTCTGGCGCCCATTCCCGGAAAAAATGCAGTAGGTATAGAAATCCCTAACTCTAAGCCGCAAGTTGTTTCTCTGCGTGAAATCTTTGAAAGCAAGGAATTCCAAACAGATGACAGCAAATTAACCTTGGCTTTAGGCAAGACGGTATCCGGCCAGACTACTGTCGCTGACCTGCAGGAGATGCCGCATTTACTGATCGCCGGTACCACTGGCAGCGGCAAAAGCGTCTGTATCAATGCCCTGATCATCAGTATTGTTTATAAAGCTACTCCGGATGAAGTGAAGTTCCTGATGATCGACCCTAAGACTGTAGAGCTGCCTATATATAACGGTATACCTCATTTATTGGCGCCAGTGATAACCAGCGCCAAGCAGGCTGCCGGGGCACTCCGGGGAATGGTTACTGAAATGGAAAGCCGTTATAAGATCCTGGCTGGGGCGCGCGCCCGTAATATAGATAGCTTTAATAAAATGCCTGGCGTTGAGAAAATGCCCTATCTGGTAGTTATCATTGATGAACTGGCTGATTTAATGATGCTGGCCAGTGTTGAAGTAGAAGATACGATCATGCGCCTGGCCCAGATGTCGCGCGCTGTCGGTATCCACATGATCTTGGCTACTCAGCGGCCCACTGTGAATGTAATCACTGGTATCATTAAGGCCAATTTCCCTTCCCGTATAGCTTTTTATGTGCAAAATAAGCTGGATTCCCGCATAATCCTGGATACCGGCGGAGCTGAGGATCTGACTGGCCGCGGCGATATGCTCTTCCTGCCGCCGGGAGCGCCGGCTCCGGTCAGATTGCAGGGAGCTCTCGTCACTGAAGAAGAGATCACCCGTATTGTAGAATTTCTGTCCAAGCAGGGACAGCCTGAATATAAAGAAGAAATTATCCAATCGGCCCAAAACACGGAAAGCGACAGTCGTAAAATGGACAGAGATGAGCGGTTCATGGAAGCCGTAAAATTGATATTGAACAGCCGGCAGGCGTCTATTTCCCTGCTGCAACGGCGAATGGGCATCGGGTACAATCATGCCGGCAGGATCATCGACCAGATGGAGCAGGAAGGATTGATCGGACCTCCTGACGGGACCAAACCGCGGGAATTGCTGGTTGATGAAAATTACTTAAGGGAACTGGAAAAACAAAATGAGAACAATCCTTTATAGGTCATTACTGAGCGGTTTATTATTTATCACCAGCTGGTCTTGGGCCGCCACCCCAAGTCTCACCCCTCAAAATATTTTTGAAAATATGCAGCAGCAGGAAGCCAAGATAACTGATCTGCAGTTTAACCTGAAACAAGTGATCACGCTTAAAGCACTCAAAGAAAAACAGACGATCAAGGGCAGGATCATCTATAAAAAACCTGATCTGCTCTATGTTGAATATACTTCCCCGAACCAGCAAATGGTCATTGCCAACAAGGATGACCTGGTGATGTATGTCCTGGCAGACGGCAAATGGCAGGAAAATATGCGCCAGAAAGTTTCTGCCCTGATCGGCAAACAGTGGAAAGGCGATTATGGCCTGTGGTCAGTCAATGACCTGTCTAAAAATTATGAGGCTAAAGCCGCCACTGAAGGCGGCAAAGCGATCCTGTTGTTGGAACCTAAGGATAAAACCTATCCGTTTAAGATGAAAATATTTGTGGATACCACTAGCTGGCTGCCGGTAAAAACGATCTGGGAAGATGATAACCAGCTTATCACCAGCGAATTACTGGATATAAAAATGAATACCGGAGTAAGGGACGAATTATTTAAATTTAAATAATTTCTTATAGGACAACTAAATCGCTAACCGTAAGACGAGGTTTTAAATGGATCTATTTGTCGGCACGACCTTGACCGAAGCTAGGAAACAGCAGAAGCTATCTCTGAAAAAGATAGCCCAGGAAACCAAAATATCTACCCGCTATCTGCAAGCTTTAGAATCAGAAGCGTATGATATTTTCCCGGCAGAAGTCTATCTGAAAGGTTTTTTACGCTCTTATGCGCAGTATTTAGACCTGGATGGCGATGAAATGGTGCGAGCTTTTAACCGTCAGCACAGCCAGCCGGAATCAGGTGCTCCAGGCCAATCCGAGATCTCCTCTGCTCTTGCTCCCACAGCTAATATCCGCCTCTTGGTTTGGTCTATCGCCGCTCTGGTCACTATCATTCTTTTATTGACTATGATCCTGCGGGCGCAGTAATGGCCAAGGTTGGCTTGGTCAATCTTGGTTGTCCCAAGAATCTGGTAGACGCAGAATATCTCCTGGGGCGCTGGCAGGAACAAGGCCATCAGATCACGGCCGATCCGGCTGAAGCTGATATTGTAATTATTAATACCTGTTCTTTTATCCGCAGCGCCAAAGAAGAATCCATTGAAACCATCTTGAAAATTGCCCGGCTGAAAAAAAAAGGCAAGCTGAAGAAATTGGTAGTAGCCGGCTGCCTGGTGCGGGAATTCGGGCAAGACCTGCTGCAGCAATTGCCGGAAGTAGATATTTTTTATCAGCAAGCACCGGGCTATTTACCGGCTCATGCCGCGGCGCGTTACCAGCTGACTCCATCTTTTGCCGCCTATCTAAAAATATGCGATGGCTGTGACAATCATTGTTCTTACTGTTTGATCCCCAGTATCCGGGGCGCTTTCCGCAGCCGTTCAATTAAAGATATAGTAGCTGAAGCCAGGCAACTGGTTAAGCAGGGCGTGCGCGAGATCAATTTGATCGGCCAGGATATTACTAATTTTGGTTCGGACCGATCGGCTCGTACCGCCTTAGCGCAATTATTACGGCAGTTGGTAAAGATCAAGGATTTGCATTGGCTCCGGTTATTATATGCGCATCCTGCCCATTTGGATAAAGAAGTTATCCGGATAATGGCCAGTAAAAAGATGATCTGTAAATATATTGACCTGCCGCTACAGCATATAAATAATACTATCCTGCGGCAGATGAACAGAAGGGTTACGCGCCGGCAGATTGAAACCCTGATTAAGTATATCCGTCTAGCCATGCCAACAGCGGCCCTGCGGACTACCTTCATTGTCGGCTTTCCCGGAGAAACCGAAAAACAATTTCAGGAACTTTATGATTTTATCGCGAGTACCAGGTTTGAACGGTTAGGTGTCTTCGCTTATTCCCGGGAAGAGGGGACCGCAGCTGCGAAAATGCCGGATCAGGTCAGCGAGCAGGTTAAACAGCAGAGGCTCAAGAAAATAATGCTGCTGCAGCAAAGAATTGCTTTAGGGAATAATAAAAAGCTGATCGGCCGGGATTTAATCGTACTCATTGAGGGCCGTGATCAAAAGGGATCTTACCTGGGCCGCAGCCAATATGACGCCCCGGAAATAGATAACCAGGTTCTGGTCCATTCAGCGCAAAAGCTTCAACCCGGCGTTTTTGTGCAGGTTAAAATAACTAAAGCCTTGCCGTATGACTTGATCGGACAGGCACAAAGGTAGAAATAAGGCACAAAGTTAAAAGAAAGCAGGAAGTTCAATGTTAGGCACAGAGGCACAGAGTAAAAGATT
>CAZFDO010000100.1:3238-6241 GCA_964517965.1 uncultured Clostridia bacterium | reverse complement strand
TGGTTCAGCGATTCTATAGTCTTAATGATGTACAAGGCAAAAATGGTCAAGGAAGAAGAAGAGCAGGAATTATTCAAAATTGTCAAGAATTTGACGATTAAGGCAGATTTACCCATGCCTAAAATATATATAATTAATACTCCGTCGCCTAATGCTTTTGCCACTGGAAGAGATCCGCAGCATGCAGTAGTAGCAGTCACCAGTGGGATACTGGATATTTTGGATGAGCATGAACTGGCAGGCGTTATTGCTCACGAGCTGAGTCATGTCAAACACCGGGATATATTGATCTCAACCATAGCGGCGACCTTTGCCGGAGCGATCATGATGCTGGGCAGGTTAGGCCAATTTGCCATGATTTTTGGCGGCATGGGCCGGAATAGGAATAACGACAGGGGCGGGTTGGGAGCGGTATTAATGATCATCCTGGCTCCTATTGCCGCTATTTTAATACAGATGGCTATTTCCCGTTCGCGGGAATATATGGCTGATGAAGGCGGCGCAAAAATAACCGGCCGGCCGGTCTTCCTGGCCAATGCTTTACGGAAGCTATCTGCAGCCGCCAAACAGATACCCCTGGCGGCTAACCCCAGTACCGCGCATATGTTCATTGTAAATCCTTTAACCGGCGGCGGTTTTGTCAGCTTGTTCAGTACGCATCCTCCGCTGGCGAAACGGATCGAACTTTTGGAGAAGATGGATAAAAATATACAGATGGCAGGTATGCCTAAAATAATCACATGAATAAAATTACCCGGGTCAGTATTTTACTAGTTATCATCGCTGCCGCGCTTTATTTCACGGTGAATTTAGTGATGTTTATGCTGATCAGGCACGATGCAGATTTGGAAGTGCCTGATTTGACAGGCGTCACTATAGAAGAAGGATATGATAAATTAACGTCTTTGAACCTGTTCCTGATAAAAGATGGCGAACAATATAACGCTGATATCTCTGCCGGAGCCATAGTTTCTCAAGTGCCTTTACCGGGTAGCAATGTAAAAGCCGGCCGGAAAGTAAAAGTCATTGTCAGCCAAGGTTCGGAGAAGGTGAATACTCCAAATGTCACCGGAAAATTGTGGCGGGACGCCGAAATAGTCTTACGCCAGGCCGGGCTTACTATCGGTGAAACCCTGCGGGTATATTCGAACCAGAACCTGGATACGGTAGTGTTGCAGGACCCGGTACTCGGGATGACCGTAGAAAAAGGCAGCAGTATTGATTTGATCGTCAGCGCCGGTTTGATCGGAGAAGGGGCAGTAATGCCTAATCTTTTGAGCCGTCCTTATGAACAAGTGGACCGGATCATTAAAATAATGGGCCTGAAAGTGGATAAAGTTACGACTGAAGTAAATGATAATATTAATTCCGGAACAGTAGTGAACCATATTCCTGAAGCTAATGCGCCGCTGACGCCGGAAGATACAGTATCATTGGTGATCAGCGTAAAGTCCGGAGAAGAGTTAGCCTCGCCCACAGTGAAGATGATCCATTATGAAATAGCCCAGGGATTACTCGAGAAATATGTCCGGATCATGGTTACCGATGAGCAGGGAGAAAGAGAAATATTTAACAAGGCCCAGGCCCCCGGCACTAAATTAAATGTAGCCGTGAGCGTAAAGGGTAAAGCCAAAGCAAATATATATGTGAATGAAGTCTTAGCCGAAGAAAGGCAATTGCAATGATCAAGATCGCGCCGTCTATTTTGAGCTGTGACCTGAGCCGGCTGGCAGACGAAGTAAAACTGCTGGAAAAGGGCGGGGCAGATTGGCTGCATCTGGATATCATGGACGGCGTATTTGTACCTAACCTGACTATCGGCCCGCCAGTCATTAAAGCCTTACGGTCGAAAACAAAATTGCCGTTTGATACGCACTTAATGATCGTTAATCCTGAGCAGTATGTCCAGGATTACATAGCTGCCGGCAGTAATATGATCACCGTGCATGTGGAAGCTGCTAAAAATTTAAGCAAGACCATTGACAAAATAAAAAAAGCTGGCTGCAAAGCCGGTATTTCCATAAAACCGCGAACCGCTCCTGAAGTCATCGAATCTGTATTGAAAAAAGTTGACCTGGTCCTGGTGATGACCGTAGAGCCGGGATTTGGCGGGCAGGATTTTATGCCGGCGATGTTGCCGAAGATAAGAACAGTAAAACAGATGATCGCCCGGCAGAAGAAAAAAATAGAGTTAGCTGTTGATGGCGGTATCAGTGCTAAAAATATAGCTCAGGTGGTGGCTGCCGGAGCCTCTTTTATCGTGGCTGGCAGTTATGTTTTCAAAGGCGGTGATGTCCAAGCAGCGATACACTGTCTGCGTGAAAAGGCAGAAGAGTAAAATAAAAAAAGAAAACGAGGTGTTTAACGTGGCATTGAAATTGAAACTGCAGCGCAAAGGGGCTCCTCACAGAGCTTTCTACAGGCTAGTGGCGCAAGATGAATCCCGGGCATCCAGCGGTAAAGTAGTGGCGATTTTAGGACAGTACAGCCATTTTACCAGTCCCCAACTGACGGGATTGAAACAAGAAGAGATCATGAGCTGGTACAAGAAAGGTGCTAAACCCACCAATACCGTAAAAAAGATCTTGCTCCAGGCTGGCATCAAAATATAAAGCGCGTATAGCTTATAGCTAATAGCTTATGGCATGTTCTTTTTTGTATTTACTATAAGCCATATGCTATTTGCGTTCTTGTTTTTAGCGTACTATATTAAGGGGGTTCTGATGCTGAGTAATTTACAAGAGCTGGTAACGTACATAGTGAAAGCATTAGTGGACGAGCCAGATAAAGTAACCGTCGCTGAAGTACAAGGTGAACAGGCCATAGTACTGGAGTTGAAAGTCGCCCAGCCGGATATCGGCAAGGTGATCGGTAAACAAGGCAGGATAGTAAAAGCCATTCGTTTACTACTAGGTGCGGCCGGTGCGAAAGCCAAGAAAAGAATCGTCCTGGAAATTATCGAATGAACCCCGCCCTTCCTAATAGCCCATTTAGGGGTCTACG
>CAZFDO010000100.1:0-3228 GCA_964517965.1 uncultured Clostridia bacterium | reverse complement strand
GCAGGGGAATATACTAATGGAGGAAGGGCTGGGTGAACATTGCCGTCCTTACCCTTTTCCCGGGAATTTTTAAAGGTTTCCTGGAAGAGTCAATAATTAAACAGGCGCAAAAGAAAAAAGTAGTAGGCCTCAAACTGGTTGACTTAAGGAAATTCGGAGAGGGCCGGCATCTGACTTGCGATGACGCTCCTTACGGCGGCGGGGCGGGCATGGTGATGAAATGCGCACCGTTATTCAAAGCCGTGAAAAAAGTATCTGTGAAAAATAGCCATGTGATCCTGATGTCTCCGCAAGGCAAGATCTTAACCCAGGACCTGGCCCGGAAGCTGGCGCAAAAGAAACATCTGGTCATTTTGTGCGGACGTTATGAAGGTATCGATGATCGGGCTAAAAGCAAACTGGTAGATGAAGAGATCTCGATCGGGGATTTTGTGGTCAGTGGCGGCGAAGTGCCGGCGATGATACTGATCGAGTCAGTGGTGCGGCTATTGCCGGGAGCTATCAGTAAACAAGAGTCTTACGAAAATGATTCATTTTATAACGGGTTGCTGGATTGGCCCCATTATACCAGGCCCGCAGTCTACAAAAATATGAAAGTTCCCAGCGTCTTATTAAGCGGAAATCACCGGGAGATTGCTGCTTGGCGGCAGGAACAGGCAGAGAAAATAACAAAAAAGAACCGGCCCGATATCTGGGCTCATTATTTGAAATTAACAAAAAAGAAGTAAAAGCTCACAAAGCTCGCTAAAAAGCGGAACGCAGTGAAGCCAAAGAAGGAGTAGAAAATGGATTTAATGAAAATAGTGCATGACCGGCAATTAAAGAAAGATATCCCTGCTTTTAGGCCGGGAGATCTGGTTCGCGTACATACCAAGGTGGTGGAAGGAGACAATGAACGGATACAGGTATTTGAAGGTACCGTCATTGCCCGTAAAAATGGGAGATTGAACGAAACCCTCACCGTCCGGAAAATCTCGTTCGGCGTAGGCGTAGAACGGATATTTCCTATTAATTCTCCCCGGATAATTAAACTGGAACGGATAAGGGAAGGCAGAGTGCGCCGCGCAAAACTGTATTACATCAGGGATAAAGAAGGCAAGGAAGCAAAAATCAAGGAAAAAATTTCGGTTCAGAGTAAACCTGCCGATGCTAAAGGAAGATAGCAGAGAAAAAGAGAGAGTGCACAGGCTCTATGTGCTTGAAGAGCAGTGTTACCTTGCCGGGACCAAGCTGGTAGCCGGTATTGATGAGGCTGGTCGCGGGCCTCTGGCCGGGCCGGTAGTGGCTGGTGCGGTAATATTGCCGCCCTTTACTTTTCTGCCGAAATTGAATGACTCCAAACTTGTATCTGAAAAGGACCGGGAAGTGCTATTCCAGGAAATATTTAAAATAGCAGTGGCAGTGGGGATCGGAGAAGTCAGCGTAGAGCTAATAGACCGCCACAATATTTTAGAAGCTACAAAAATAGCTATGAAAAAAGCCATAATAAATCTGGGGGTAACCCCGGATTTTTTATTGATCGATGCCCTTAAGCTGGAAGACACTGCGATACCGCAAAAGGGTATAATCCGGGGGGATACTATCAGCGCCTCAATAGCCGCGGCCAGTATAGTGGCCAAAGTATATCGGGATAAACTGATGCAGGAGCTCAATAGGCAGTTTCCCCGCTACGGGTTTGATCAGCATAAAGGGTATGGCACCAAAAAACACCTGGAGGCCTTGGCCAAGTACGGGCCATGTCCATGTCACCGGAAGACTTTTTCCCCGGTAAAAGAGGTCTCTCGTGTCCAAGGTTGATAACCGTCGCAAAGGATTCGCCGGCGAAGAGAAAGCCGCTGATTATTTGCGCGATCTGGGATATAAAATACTGGAACAAAACTGGTGCAGCACGATGGGAGAGGTAGATATCATTGCCTTGGATCGGGAAGCCTTGGTATTTGTAGAAGTGAAATCCCGCCGGGATATCGGGTATGGTTTGCCCCAGCAGGCGGTCAATGGTTTCAAACAGAGACAAATAATAAAAGCCGCGCTAGGTTATATTAAGAGCCGGGGGATCGTGGATAAGGATGTCCGGTTTGACGTAGTTAGCATCAGCGGTGAAGATATTGAATTAATAGAAAATGCATTTCATTCTGATGGCAGATACCGGTATTAAATAAAATGTACCACGTGGTGCGTTATGCGAGATGCGTAAAAGCGAGATATAATGGAATAAAGAGGATTTGAGTGTCAAAGGGACAAAGTATAATATTAGTACTTATTTTATTGATCTTATCTGCTTCTGCTTGGGCTGAGGGGATAGCTGATGAGATATTCTATCTTAATCAAGAGAATCGTCTTTACATTGAAGTAGCTAATTTTAATAAACTGAACCAGGATGATGCTCCCGCGCTGATAGCAATATTGGAGGAGAGCAAAGAGGACCAGCCGATCAACACTATAATGGGTAAATTCATAGTAGCTACTCCGGCCAAAAGCGAGATCATCCTGAAATTGGCGGAATTTGCCGATAAACGGGCCAGGGAAATAGTGGAATGGTATATGGAGCATAGCCGTGACCGCTTTTGCCGTCAGATCGCCGCGGTATCTCTGGGGTCCGTAGGTGATAAAAACTCAATTGAGAAGTTAAAAACAGCTTTAATGGACAATGATCCGGCGCTTAAATTGTATGTCGCCAGGGCTCTGGGTGAGCTGGGTGACCCTTCGGGGTATGATACTTCAATGAATTACCTGAAAAGTGACGATAACACATTAAAAATACAGGCCATGTATGCCTTAGCTATGATCGGCAGGGAAGAAGCCATTCCCTTACTGGCTGCCGAAATGGCTCATAAAGATTACCGAAATGTAGCCAAGCTGGCTATCAGTAAAATAGAATATGACCACCTGGCGCAAAAAAAGAAACCAGGTTACCTAAGAAAATTGTTAAAACAGGAATCCGGGGAAACTGTCTACTGGGCAGCAACTGAATTCATGAAATTGGGCGCCGAATATGTACAGGAACTTAAAAAAATCGCCCAGAAAAATAAATATCCAGGCCGGGAGTTGATCGTAGAAGCTTTGGCCGCAAAAGAGAATATAGTAAAAAAGAACACCGACCAAAAAAATGGCGGCTAAAAACAGGTAAGTGTTGGAACTGTACCAAAATACTGATATTTAGGAGAAATTATGCAGGAATCATTCAAAGAAATGATCAAAGAACTAAAAGTATTTTATGCACCGGATAAC
>CAZFDO010000099.1:0-6268 GCA_964517965.1 uncultured Clostridia bacterium | reverse complement strand
TGTGCCTCTGTGCCTAACATTGAACTTCCTGCTTTCTTTTAACTTTGTGCCTATTTTTATGGAGGTCTAACAGGGTGAAAATAAATATTCAAGGGTTGGTCAGGCCGGAGATCCGGACGCTTGAGCCTTATTTTGTACCCGAAGCAGGTTATAACCTGAAGCTCGACGCGATGGAAAATCCTTATGACCTGCCCGGAGACTTGAAAAAGAAGATATTACAGAGAATTAAACAGATATCCTTTAACCGGTATCCGGACGCCAAGGGGATGGCTTTGCGCAAAGCTATCGCCGGGTATTTGAAAGTAGCGCCGGAGGAAGTATTGCTGGGAAACGGTTCAGATGAGCTGATCCTGGCTATTTTGCTCACGTTCGGAGGTTGGGGCAAGCGGATAGTCTATCCGGTCCCAACTTTTGCTGTTTATGGCCAGATGGCTCAGGTGACCGGAGGCATTAAAAGAGAAGTATTCCTGGAGGATGACTTTCAGCTGAATGCGCGTAAGATCCTCAAAGAATATCCAGATGTGGTTTTCATCGCTAACCCGAATAATCCTACCAGTAATTGCTTTAACAAGGATGAGATCCTGGAAATAGCTGAAAAATCCAGGGGCATTGTGGTGATTGATGAGGCGTATTTTGAGTTTTCCAACCGGACTTTTATCTCCCAGATCGCTGAATTTGAAAATATCATTATACTGCGGACCTTGTCCAAAGCTTTTGGGCTAGCCGGGTTGCGGGTAGGGTATATGGTGGGCAGTGCAGAAGTCATCAAAGAAGTGTCCAAAGTAAAACTTCCGTACAATGTCAATGCCCTGAGCCAGGCCGCCGCTGAGATCATGGTCATGAACAACAAGAGGATATTAAAAACCGTGAATATCATCAAAGCAGAACGGGCGGCGTTGATGGAAGAACTGAAGAAACTGGTCACCCTGTATCCCAGCGAAACTAATTTTATCCTGTTTTCCTGCAGCCAGGCGCAGGAACTATATAAATATCTGCTAAAAAAGAAAATATTAATTAAATCTTTTAGTGAAAGCTACCTCCGGGATTATTTGCGGGTCACCGTGGGTACGCCGCCGGAAAATAAGCGGTTTCTGGCTGAGGTCAAAAACTTTATGAGAGGGAAAAAATGAACCCCGCCCTTCCTGATAATAAGGGGTTATAATATTATAGTCTTCATTTTAAGGAGGCAGAAAAATGGCTTTTGATATTTCGAAGAGGAAGAGCGGGGTGAAAAATCGCATAGCTGTGGTAAAACGCGCAACCCGGGAAACCAAGATCCAACTCAAGCTGAATATCGATGGCAAAGGTGAGCATGATATAAATACCGGGATCGCTTTTCTTGACCATATGTTAAGCTTGTTTACGAAGCACGGCTTGTTTAACCTGGAAATCAAGGCCAAAGGGGACCTGGACGTGGATATCCATCACACCAATGAGGATGTGGGTATCTGTCTGGGACAGGCTTTTGACCGGGCGATGGGAGACAAAAAAAGCATTAGGCGGTTTGCCGGAGCTGGCGTGCCTATGGATGAGGCCTTGGCCAGGATCACTTTGGATATCAGCGGCCGCCCGTCGCTTTACATCAGCGTTGATAAAATGGTCAAACTTTCAGGACGCGATAAAAAGGGATACAGTTTTGAAGATGCCAAGCATTTTCTGCGGTCATTCTGCCAGCAAGCCGGTATTAACGCTCATATTGATATTTTAGCAGGTGAGGATCTGCATCATATATTAGAGGCAGTGTTTAAAGCATTGGCCAGGGCACTGGATACGGCGACCAAGATTGATCCAAGAATCAAGGGCATACCGTCAACAAAGGGGCGCATATAGCGTATAGCAATAAAGAAAAAGGCGCAAATGGCATATAGCTAATAGCAAAAACAAATACGATAATGCTTCTGCGATAAGCCATTAGCCATAAGCGTTATTGATTCTATAAGCCATATGCCAATTGCGAGGTTGTTTTTATGATAGCGATAATAGATTACGGAATGGGGAATCTGCGCAGTGTGGCTAAGGCGCTGGAAAGTTTAGGCGCGCGAGTCAAGATAACTGCCAATCCCAAGATAATAGAAAATGCGCAGGGAGTGATTTTGCCTGGCGTAGGCGCCATGCCTGACGCCATGAAAGCCCTGCAAAAAGCGAAAGTGATCAGCAGTATCAAGAAAGTTATTGCTGCAGATAAGCCTTTTTTGGGTATTTGTCTCGGTTTGCAGCTGCTATTTGAGACCAGCGAAGAAGGCGGCGGCTGTAAAGGACTGGGAATTTTCAAGGGCTCTGTCCCTCGCTTTGATTTCTCTAAGCTTTTAACTAGCAACCAGCGACTAGCGACTGCCTTAAAGATTCCCCACATGGGGTGGAATACGATAGCAATACAGTCGCCAGTCGCTAGTCGCCAGTCGCTAGTTAAAAACAAAGGCATCTTAAATGGGATAAAAGATAACAGCTACGTATATTTTGTGCATTCGTATTATGTGAAACCGACGGATAAGAGAATTATCGCCACGACCACAAATTACGGCTCGGAATTTTGTTCCTCTATTGCCAAGGGGAATCTATTTGCTTGTCAGTTCCACCCGGAGAAAAGCCAGAAAATCGGCTTGCAAATATTGCAAAATTTTATTCGCATATGTGAGTAATTACAACCTGAGGTTAGGGATGTAAATATTTTCTGTATTAGCTGTTTAATTCAGCGGAAAGCGTAAACCGAAAATACTATGAAAAAGTTACCGGTAACCAACCAGCTTTTTTCTGATTTTTGCGACGAAAGCGAAGAATGGCTTAGCTTGACGCCGGCACAGCGGCTCAAGGAAGCAGCTAAATTATGGGCAGTATATCTTAGTTTAGGAGGCAAGCTTGACCCCGAACCCGATCCTCAAAGTCCTTTTTACTTTCCAAAAACATAAAGTCAAATCACTTTTGATCGGCGGACAGGCCTGTATTGTTTATGGCGCTGCTGAATTCAGCCGTGATACGGATTTCACTGTTTTATGTACTGAAAAAAATATTAATAATCTTCATTCAGCTTTGCAAGCTATGAAAGCTGAATTGATATACGTGCCGCCATTGGAAATCAGCTACTTAAAGCGCGGGCATGCCTGTCATTTTCGCTGCCAGAATGATGATTTAAACGGATTACGCATTGACTTAATGGCTAAGCTTAAAGGCTGTTCTCCTTTTACCGTATTGTGGAAACGCAGAAATACTGTAAAACTTGACCACGGCCATTTCATTGACGTCATCAGCCTTAAAGATTTAGTGGAAAGTAAAAAGACTCAACGAGATAAAGATTGGTTTATGCTTAAACGTCTGGTGGATAATGATATACTTACTCATAAAATCAATCCTTCTTTGCAGCAGGCGCGTTGGTGGCTGCTGGAATGCCGGAATAGCGATATCCTTGTTGATTTAGCTGCTGAATTTCCCCGGTTAGCCCGCCGGCAGATTAGGAGCCGGCTGCTTCTTAAAGCAGCTATTAACGGGAACAAAGAGCAGGTTAGAGAATTACTCATTAAGGAAGAAACTGAAGAAAGAGGGAAAGACATTATCTACTGGCAACCTTTGCGTAAAGAACTGGAAATTTTGCGCCACCAGATAAGGAGATGATGAATATGATGATAATTCCGGCTATTGATCTGCGCGGCGGACAATGCGTCAGGTTGGAGCAAGGTAAATTGGCACAAGAGACCATTTATTCCAAAGACCCGATATTTGTCGCCAAACTTTTTCAAGCCAAAGGGGCAAAACGTTTGCATATAATCGATCTGGACGGGGCTTTTGCCGGTGTGGTCCAGAATCTGGAAATTATTGCAAAAATATGCAAAGAAGTGAATATTCCCGTGCAGGTTGGCGGCGGAATGCGGAAAATGGAGATCATTGACAAGGTTATCGGCGCCGGAGCCAGCAAAGTGATACTGGGGACTATTGCCATCACCAATCCGCCGCTGCTGGATAAGGCACTGAAGAAGTATGGCAATAAGATCATCGTAGCCATCGATGCGAAAAAAGGTAAAGTGGCGATCGGCGGCTGGAAAGATGAAACCCATGTAAAAGCCATTGACTTGGCTATCCAGGTGAAAAAAGCCGGGGTCAAAGAAATACTTTATACCGATATCATGTGCGATGGAATGATGGAAGGCCCAAACCTGAAAGGCACAAAAGCCATGGCGCAAAAAGGTGGCATGGCTGTCATTGCCGCCGGCGGTATTTCCACTATTAAGGATGTGGAAAAGATCAATGAACTGGCCTCGTTTGGCGTAGCGGGAATGGTTATTGGCAAGGCCCTCTATACTGATAGTATCAAACTGGAAGATGCCGTTAAGCTTGTAGGATAACAGAAATAAGTCTAAAGTTTATATCCCCAGCAGATTCGCCTTGCGAATCTATACGCGGGGATTAATTCACAGACGCCCTGCGGGCTACAGTTTCTGTTCTCTTGAGAAACTAAGCTCCATAAACTGTCTGTTCATTAAGGGGTACAGCATGGCTAGAAAGAAAAGCGGGTTTTTTCGTATTCTTTTTTTGATTTGTTTAGGCGTATTTGTAGTATACCTCCTGAATGGTTTTATGTTTGAGCTCTTTAGTAAGCAAAAGTCTACTATTATGAAATATTATAAGATCATGCCGGGGATAGTAGCTTATTTTCTGGGTGGCCTTTTTGTCGGGTATATTGCCAATGAAAAAGGTATTTTAATGGGTTTCCTGGTCGGCCTGGCGTTTATTTTCTGGGGGGAATACTCCAGTTTTACTCAATTGCTAAAAACCGGAGAAACAGTTTTCAATAATTTTGATAAAATTATTCCCTATATCAGAAGTCAAAGTTTTGATTATTTGCACTGGTTTTTGATGGTAGTATTCAGCACCCTGGGAGGATACTTAGGGGAAAAGATACATAGGTAAGAACAGTCGCTAGTCGCTAGTGATTAGTCGCTAGTTTAAAACAGTCGCTCGTCGCTAGTTTCTGGTTACTTGTTTGAAGAGTTTTTACTAGATACCAGGAACTAGTGACTAGAAACTGATTTTAAAACTAGCAGCCAGCGACCAGTAACTAGCGACAGAGGTGTTTATGTTAGCGAAGCGCATCATCCCTTGCCTCGACGTTGACGCAGGACGCGTGGTCAAGGGAACAAAATTTATCAATATCCGTGACGCCGGTGACCCGGTGGAGGTAGCCAAACGCTACGATGCCGAGGGCGCGGATGAAATAGTATTCCTGGATATTACGGCCAGTTACCAGCAGCGCAATATTATGCTGGAAGTGGTCAAGAAAACCGCTGAACAGGTCTTCATGCCCTTGACTGTCGGCGGCGGGGTCAGGAATGTGGAAGATATCAGGACTTTGCTCAAGAGCGGAGCCGACAAGGTTTCCATGAATACCGCGGCGGTGGAGAATCCGAAACTGGTAAAAGAAGCCAGCGACCGTTTTGGCAGCCAGTGTATCGTGGTGGCGATTGACGCCAAGCGCAAAGAACCTGGCTGGCGGGTATTTACGCATGGGGGCAGGACTCCCATTGATCTTGACGCGATAGAATGGGCCAAGACTGTGGAGAGGCTCGGAGCCGGTGAGATATTATTGACCAGTATGGATTGTGACGGGACCAAGGATGGCTATGACCTGTCACTGACCAGGGCTATTTCTGAGGCAGTAAATATACCGGTGATCGCTTCCGGCGGGGCCGGCAAGCTGGAGCATTTTTATGATGCTTTTGCCAAAGGCAAAGCTGATGCCGCTCTGGCTGCGTCCTTGTTCCATTTCAAGGAACTGACCATCAAGCAAGTGAAGGACTACCTAAGAAAGAAGAAAGTAATAGTGAGAATATAATTTGGGGGAAGAATGAAAACGTTATTGAAGCAAGTAAAATTTGATAAAAATGGTTTAGTGCCGGCAGTATTGCAGGATTATAAAACTGACGAGATCCTGATGCTGGCTTATATGGATAAAGAAGCGCTCAAACGCACTTTGCGGGACAAACAATGCTGGTACTGGTCACGCTCGCGCCACAAATACTGGTTGAAGGGCGAGACCAGCGGCAATATCCAGAAGGTGAAGCAGGTTTGCCTTGATTGCGACGGTGATGCGCTGGTGATAAAGATAGAGCAGGTGGGCGGGGCAGCGTGCCACACCGGGTTTAAGAGTTGTTTTTATCGGGTATTAGATAAGGGAAGTTTGAAAGTAAAAGGTAAAAGGATCTTTGATCCAGAAAAAGTATATAAATAACTACGATTACACCGATTAGAAAAAAAGATTACACCGATTACAAGCTTTAAA
>CAZFDO010000098.1:0-6362 GCA_964517965.1 uncultured Clostridia bacterium | reverse complement strand
ACTAGCGACCAGCAACCAGCGACTAGCGACTGTTTCCTGTCTCCAGTCTTTTGCCTTAGACTAGCGACTAGCGACCAGTGACTAGCGACTGTTTCCTGTCTCCAGTCTTTTGCCTTAGACTAGCGACCAGCAACCAGCGACTAGCGACTGTTTCCTGTCTCCAGTCTTTTGCCTTAGACTAGCGACTAGCGACCAGTGACTAGCGACTGTTTCCTGTCTCCAGTCTTTTGCCTTAGACTAGCGACCAGCAACCAGCGACTAGCGACTGTTTCCTGTCTCCAGTCTTTTGCCCTAGACTAGCGACTAGCGACCAGTGACTAGCGACTGTCTTTAATCTTCTTCATATTCATCTAATTGCGATAAATAGACACTGACTGTTTCTTCCTCTGCGCTAAATTCCTTGATCTTATCCAGCAAAATGCCGTCCCAGATATTCTGCTTATAGGTTTTTGACAACAATGCGGTATTGAGATCAGACACTTCCCCCCACTTGCCTTCATCTTTCAGCAGTTTGTCCAGAGCCGCCCGCTCTAAGGTTTCCTTTCCCGGGAATTTGAGCCGCGGCGTGATCTTAACTCTTACCTTGTGGTCGTTTCCTTTGATGATCTCGATGTTTTCTTTTCGGGCATATTGGATGATCTGTTCTTTAACGATATTTATTTTTTCCCCGATTTTTTCCTTTTCCGCGGCCAGTTGGGCGTACTTATTGGTCAGGCCCACTCCCCGATCCTTGAAATAGCCCTTTTCTCCCAGGTTTTCCACGATATAGAAATGTTTTCTCTTCGGGCATAAGTCCGGATATTCACACCAGTTACACAGGCCGCTCTCAATAGCCGGAAATTCTTTAGCTGATTCAATTTCATTGATCAAAGCGATAGTGTTTTTTTTCAACTGTGCCAGTTCTGCGTGTTCCCGCTTGGAGACCAGGTCCAGGTCAAAAGCCAGGTAATGCCAGATCAACCGTACTTCTTTGGCCTCTGGCCATCTTTCCTGGATAGCTATCTGGTAGAACGCCAGTTGTCGGTCTGTATCGAGGGATTGCTGGGATGGCAATGACGCGCCTGTTTTATAATCATGCGCTTCATAGATGCCATCCAAATGTGCCACCCGGTCGATATAACCGGTGATCTTATACTTCCCGGCGTCATCCAGGTCAAAATTCACAGCCATTTCCGTGCCGATAGTGACAGACTGGTCAAAAGGCTGGTAACGCTTGAAATAATTTTCTACGCATTTGCGGCCGAACTGGTAGTAATGCTCTTTATTGTATTTCCGGCGCACGATGGTGATATTATCGGTCCAGTTTTCTTTCCACAACAGGTCGTAATACTTCAGCAGGTCCTCCAGGGTATTGGTCTTGGTCAGCAAGGCTTCTTCATAGAGCTTCTGCAATACCTCGTGAACGCGTTTGCCGACAAAGGCTTCGATACCCTCGGCCTCTTCACGTTTTATATGGTCTAAATAACGCAATTTAAACTTGAATGGGCAATTCTGGTATGTTGATAATCGTGAATGGGAATAGATCATTTTAAGAAAACTCTCCTGGAAAAACTTTATTTTATCAAATAATCAGGTAACTGGTCGGTTTTTTAAGCGAATCTATCTTAAAAGCCGAACGCGGCCGCTGATGCCGTGTAGAAAACCTACGGATGCTTGAGTTGGCACGGACTCTTTTCCTCCCGCCTGGCGGGAGAACTCAAGCGAGTAAGAGCGCGTTTTCCTCGCCGGGGAAAACGACGCGTTTTTCGGAACGACGCAGCGAGCCAGTGAGGCTATACCTAGTTACTATTGCATTTTTGAAAGTTTCTTGTATTTCACCAGTACATAGAGTGAAGAATACCAGGCGTATTTGAGGCCGGCAACGCCATCCAGGAACGCGCCATACAGAATTATCCGGCGGCAGAGTTCCCAGGGGAAGCTCAGGAACTTATACCAGTGCGCCTTTTTCCCCTGCCTATGCATCTCCTGCGCTGCCAGAGTCGTGTATTCCTCAAATTTACTGAAATATTCTGCTTCATCCCGATAACTATGATGAATGACCGGATTCTTAAGCAAACCTATTTCTCCTGCTACCGCCAAGGTTTCGTGGACCGTAGTTTTATCGTACTTGCCATTTTTGCGGCGGAACAGTCGGAGATGCTTTTCACTGCCGCAGCCGCCAAAACGCATCCTGTGTCCCAGGAAATAAAATTCAAAAGGTATCTCATATCCGTCAATAGTCAAAGACCCGCGGTTGATCGTGTAGAGTATTTCAGTGGCCAGTCTTGGCGACACCCGTTCATCCCCATCGATATTCAAGGCCCATTCAGTAGCCAGATGCTCCAGGGCAAACTGCTTCTGCCGGCCATAGCCGCGCCACTGGCTCTGGATAATCTGGCAGCGATATTCCCGGGCAATTTCCACTGTTTTATCCGTAGAATTGTCATCTACCAGCACAATTTCATCCGCCCACTTCACACTCTCCAGGCATTTGCGGATATTGTGCTCTTCATTTTTAGTGATAATGTATACGCCTATGGTCTGCATGAAACCTCTTGTCAGCGTTCAGGAAACAGAAGTCAGCGTTCAGCGTACAGTCAACAGGGAAACAGTAAAAATATGCGATGATTTTAAATATTTTGATTTTATACTGACATCCTGATCGCTGTTCGCTGTTAACTGTTTATAAACTGCTATATTTCCTTCAACCATTTTATCCACCCCGAAATTCTGCACCATCTCCAGGCTGGCTTGTCCCATCTTTTTTTGTATTTTATGGTCTTTTAATAATTCCATTAAAGCCCAGGCCAGTGCTTCACTATCACGGGGCGGGACAAGGATTCCATTGATACTATTCTGTACTATTTCGGGTATACCGCCGGTCTGTGTGGCCACGATCGGCAACCCGGCAGCCATAGCTTCCAGGGTCGAAGAGCCTAATCCCTCCAGATATGAAGAAACCGCAAATATATCCAATATGGTCAATATTTGCGGTACGTCTTCCCGGAAACCCGTAAATTTTATTTTATCGAGAATACCCAATTCATTAGCCAGTTGCTTAAGCTCTCTGTCCAATTCCCCGACACCAACGATCAGGAATTGCGCTTCAGGCACCTGCTCTAAAACCATTTTGGCTGCCTGCAACAGGTTTTGCTGGTCCTTATGCGGAGCCAGGGCAGCCACATTGCCGATGATCGGCTTTGACGGATCAAGGCCAAGCTCATCATACAAGTCTTTGGCTTCATCACGACATTGGAAATGACCAGTGTCTATGCCGTCGTAGACCACGGTAATCCTGTCTGGTTCAAGGCCGTCCAATTCCAAAACCTTTTTAACGCCCTCACTTACAGCTATATATTTATCAACATGTTGTTTATATTTGAGTTTGCTGAATAAATTCTTTCCGACAGGGAAATCAACGCGGCGGGTCACTACTAGTTTGCAGCTATCCAGGCCCAAGGTAGCCAATAAGCCTATAGTATGGGCGTGACTGGAGTGACAATGGAGGATGGTAATCTTGAGGTGTTTTATTAATCGCCGCAGGCGCTGTACTGCCCAGATATCCCATTCACCCATCATTTTAAGCGGAAAAACAGAGATACCCTGAGCTATAGCTTCCTTAAACAGAGCGCTATCAGGAGGGCAAACCAAAAAACTGATAATATTACGCTGCCGTAATCCCTGCATCAGATACATAAGCTGCTGTTCGCCGCCGCGCCAGGATACCTCAGTATCCAGGTGCATGATGATGTTGGCGTGTTCCGGCATCATTAGTGTCCTCTCTAGACTCCAGCTTGTTTCATTATTTTCAGGGCGATCTGCCTGGATACTTTCAATACTTCCTCAGGTTTGCGTTTGATAGCTTCCCCTAATACTTCCAGGGTAAATACTCCGCCGTAATTAATCTCTTTTAGCTTTCTGGCGATCTTTACAAAATCAAGCATACCTTCACCGGGTATAAGATGATCATCTGTTTTGCCGTGATTATCGCTGATATGGACCGCAATAATACGGCTGGCGAAGGTTTTCAGGATCTTATCGAGTTCCTTGCATAGTGAGGCGTGGGAAACATCAACGCAAACTCCTACCACATCTTTATCCAGCGCCCCGACGATTTCTTCAAGTTGCCAGGCTTCTCCGGCAACCATGCCGCCGAGTAAATTTTCTAAGGCCAGCCGGACATTTTTCTTCTTGGCGGTCTCGCTGACGATCTTCAGGCTCTGGATACAGGTTTCGATACGCCGGTTCTTTTCAAAACCATCCAGTGAATTGGTGAGCATATTACCAGAATGAACGATAACTATCCTGGCCCCGATCTTGGCAGCGGTTTCGATGGTCAGGTTCATTTCGTCAATGGCTTTTTTACGGGCTTTTTCATCAGGCACAGAAAGATCACAACTTACTCCAAACGGGCCATGCATGGTCAAACCGCGTATTTGCTGACCCCAAAGAGCATCCTGCAGGGCTTTTACCTGCTTATGGTCATGGTGGTTAAAATGAGTCTCCGCACCCCATTCATTGCCGCCATCCCATACTTCGACTATATCAAAACCGGCTTTTTTGATCAGGGGCAGTAAATCCCATATTTTATGAGTATAAAACAATCCGGTTGAAATCCCAATATCCATTAATTACCTCGCGTATGGCTTATGGCAGATGGCTTATAGAATTAGAGACGCTTATAGCTATTGGCATATTGCTTATGGCCTTTTCTTCCTTGCTATTGCCATTTGCTATAGGCCATATGCTATTTGCGTCTTTAACAATATTAGCTATATGCGTTTTTTATTCTGCGTTCTTTATTCAGTGCCTCCGACAATTATTTCCGGTATGCGCAAAGTTGGTTGTCCGTCGCCTACCGGCACATGCTGGCCTTCCTTACCGCAAGTACCGATCTCAAAATTCAAGTCATTACCCAGCATGTCTATGGACTTGAGAACATCCGGCCCATTACCGGTCAGGATAGCCCCGCGTACAGGCTGGCCTTGTTCTCCATTGACTATCTCGTAGGCTTCCACTACTTCAAAAACAAAATCACCGGTGGCAGTATTTACCTGGCCGCCACCCATCTTTTTTACATATAACCCTTTGTTCGTTGATTTAATAATACTTTTGGGATCATGTTCACCCGGAGTGATCATGGTATTTGTCATGCGGGGGATAGGTTTATAGTGATATGATTCCCGTCGGCCGTTGCCGGTAGAGATGGTCCCGTCTTTCCTGGCGGTAAACAGGTCGTAGAGATAATTTTTCAAAATACCTTTTTCCACGAGCAAAGTGTGTTGCGCAGGGGTCCCTTCATCATCACAGGAAAAGGAACCGCGCATATTGGGTATGGTAGCATCATCGACTACTGAGATCAGCGGTGAAGCTACTTTTTGCCCGATTTTGCCTTTATATACCGGGGATATCCCTTTCTGGACAGCATCTGCTTCCAGGCTATGACCGATAGCTTCATGGATCATGGTTCCTCCAGCTTCGCTATCCAATACTACCGGCATTTTTCCGGAAGGAGCTTTTTTGGCTTCCAGCATCTTTAAGGTCCGCGCTGCGGCTTTATCGATGAGCGCAACTACAGCCTCTTCACTGAATTTCTCAAATCCGGACAGTCCGCCCAGGACTTCCCGGCCAGTTTGGATGATGGTCCCGCTTTGGGCCACTATATTCAGCATCAAGATGACATAAATGCGTTTCTCTTCCCTAAACAAACCAAGAGAATTGGCAATGATGATTTCCTTGGTTCGATCCCCATAACCAACCTGTACCTGCTGGATCCTGGCATCTTTCTTCCAAGCAGCTGTATTGACCCTGTTCACTAAGGCAATTTTATCAGTGATCCCTACGCCGTGCGGTTCTCTCAAAATAGCATGTATGATACTGCTCTTTTTATCTGCCATCTGCCATCCCTGCCCGCCAACGCTTGCTGGGAGGGTGCCGTCTGCTACCTGTCTTGTTCCCGCTGCCTGGCTCAAGTTCCCGGCCAAGGCAATTATATCTGCCATATCCTGGCTATTGGTAGACGCGTAGTAGGTCTCCTCGCCCTGAACGATCCTCAAACCCAAGCCTACATCTATGCCGCTGGCAATGGATTCTATTTTATTTTCTTCACAGGAAATACTCTGCAGGCTGCTTTTTTCCACAAAAACTTCGGCAAAATCGCCGCCGTTCTTCAGCAGTTCCCTGACCACTTTCTGGAGAGCTTCCTGGGTATAGATAGGATTCTTTAACATAATATTTAATTTTATCATAAAAACCCCTTAATAGCAATAAAAAAACAGGACAGCTTATTCAGGCCTCCTGTAACGTTTTATACTATAAAAACAAAGTTTTTAAAAAATATCTTCTTCTAGCTCGATTTTCTTAATTAAACTGACCTTTCCCCC
>CAZFDO010000097.1:0-6377 GCA_964517965.1 uncultured Clostridia bacterium | reverse complement strand
AAAGAAAGTCAGGGTTTGCCTGCCCTCACCCAGGTCAGTGGTAAAGGTTTCTACTTTTATTTCAGCGTAACCTTTATCTTTATACTTGGTAATGATCTTATTCTTTGATTCTTCCAGTTTGCCTTCATCAATGGCTTCCTTTTCCTTTAAAGTGACTTCATCTATCAAGGCGGAGGCTTTAAAAGCCTTGTTTCCCTTAAAATCTATCTGTTTAATTATTGTTCTTTCCACTACTATGAAGGTCACCTTAACGCCGTTATCCTTATCAGTGACATCAATATTGATAGAGGAAAACAGGTTCAGCTCAAACATGGACCGCAGATCGGCGTCAATGGTTTCTTGCTTATAAATCTTGCCCTTACGGGTTTTGGTCACTTCCCAGACTTCTTTCAAGGGCACATTTTTAAGGCCGGTTACCTCTACTATAATGATCTTTTTCCCTTCCTGGGCCAAGGCTATCTGGGCAACCAAGCTAAAAACGGTTACCAGGACAGTCAGAAAAATAAATTTCAAGATCCTATGGTGATATTGCCTATTCATCAATCCTCCTATGCGTATTTTTTTATTTTAACATAAAAAGGCTTTATTTCCAACTGATTTTTACGGTTTAAAACCGGATCTGGTTCTCTATCCCCAGGAACCTTTCTTTATCATCAACTCTCATTTTCAGGTATTTACTGCCTTTAAGCTGATACTCCATCTCTATCTGGTGTTTCAACGCCAGTTTATCAGGCGTCAGTCCTTCTGCCAAAATAGAATTATATCCCAGGAATATGCGCGGCCCGAGATATTTCCCGATACTGACACTGGACCCCTTCCAGACCGGTCCGGTAGTATGCTCTGCCGAATGCTGGGTCACTTCAGTCTTAATACGCACTACATCAATAACCCGGTCTAATCCCATTTTCTTAACGACTGGCTTGATGATGCGTGTATTCAGGGTACTATCTACTATCTTGAGCATTTCCTTTACCAGGACTTTATTCTGTTCTTCCCCGGGTAATTGGCTAAGTTCCGGTCCATACACCAGCATACCGAGCACTTTCTGTTCTGTCATTTGGGGGTCATTGCGGCTGCTAAAGCGAGGATGCATATCAGCCAGCTTATTTTTAGCTATATTCAGGATTACCATATCCTGAGCCACCTGGGCTTCAGCCGTGCCAGTCAGGTAAGCGGTATTATTATAAAAATCCAGGGTTGCTTCCCTAACCCTGAAATCATTACCTAGATATTGTAAAGTGCCGCGTACAGATTCTACCCTGCCAGTGACATTGAGATTGCTGGTAGGCCCGCTAAAAACCAGTTTGCCCCTGATATTTACTTCCACTAATTCGTTTTCGTACCAGGTGTTATCCCCGCCGGTAATCGCCAGGTTCCAACGGGCATAATTCAGCCAATCAGAGATGGCGGTAATAGCTGACGATTTCTTTGGCGGATAGGTCAAATGGGTATTGGTTAGCGTTATATCACCGTCAAGCTGATAGTTTTTAGTTTGTCCAAAAACATGGGCCTCCCCTTTTATCTCTCCCCGGTCAATAAAACCCGGGATAGCTACCTGTATTCCCCGTTTACCCCCAATATTAGCGGTTAAGTCAAAATCTCCGGAGGTAGACATTCCTAGATCCACATAACCGGCCAGCGCCAGTGTCCCGTCTCCCACTGCGGCTGAACAACTGCCGATATAAATTTTATTGTCGGTTATGCGTAATTTTACCTGTACCGCACTTATTCTTTTGACAATTTTCACAGGATAAAGTTCCCCGCGTTCGATAGCGAACGTCCCATTCAGCACTGGATTATCTTTTTTCCCGGTCACTGATAATTCTGCCGCCAAAGAACCTTTGGCCTTCCGGATAAATTCCGGCCACAGGCTAAATATTTCGCAGGAACTATTTGGCAAACTTACCTTAAGATCGTACTCCCCCTGTTCGCCCAACGGGATCAGGCCTTTAGCCAGCACCTGGTATCGTTTATTGCCGCGTAACTCAGCGCTTTTCAAGGTCAGCACTTCATCCCTGACGGTAAACTCTCCAGTGCAGTTATCATAGTCCAATTCCCCGATTTTTCCGGCCACGCTGCTGAAAGAGCAATCGATTTCCGGATTAGCCCAGCGGCCCTGTATATCCAAATTAAACGAAGCTCTTCCTGACACCGGAGTTTTTAGATCCAGCAGTTCACTAACCGTACCGGCAGCCACACCCTGGTTCTGGGTACTTATATACAGATTGATCGTTTGCGGGTATTTGATCTTACCGCCGGCATTAAGCACTCCTTTGCCGCGTTCATAAAAGGTTATATTATCAAGTATATATTCCTGGCTGGCCGGCTTGATGATTTTTCCGGTTATGACGGTCTCTTTATTCCCCAGCGGCAGAAATTCTATTTTGCCATCCTGCCAGTTCATCCTGATCTTCTCTCCGTTGAATTGGTGCTGGTTAATCCAGAGGGTCTTCAGCGTCGCGGTGTAATCTTCTTTCTCGCCTTTTATCTTCAGGTCACCAAACAACAACAGCTGATTGAGTTTGATATTACGCAAACCAAGGTCCACATCAAAAGATATTTTACCAGAGGCCGGGATGGTCAGGGTACTGCCTTTTTCCAGGAATACTTTACTCTCTTTATTTTCAGCCCGGCAGGTAGCAAAAGTTATGGTCCCTTCCTCAATCTTAAAATCACTGCTTATTTCACTCACCGGAAAACCAACATAACTAAATTTGTGTACCAGGACATTGCCGGCCGCCAGGGGATGCTGCCTGGTTCCCGTAACTTTTAATTCTGCCTGGACCTGTCCTTTAATTCCCGCCCTTATTATTTCTTGCGGAGATAAAACTACTGCCGCCAGATTCGCCAGTTCCGCCTGGCTGATCTGCATATTGAGCTGCCAGGGATGCTCTTCGTTAAACGGTATTTTACCGGTCAGAAGATAATTATCCGGCCCGTTTTTTAACTCCAGATTAGTCAGATAGAGATTACTATCCTGGCAATACCATAAACCAGTTATCTGTTCGTAGGCCAGCCCCTGCCAGGTACCCCGTCCCAAGTCCAGGTTCCCTTTTATCATTGGACTAACTAATGGTCCTGATATATCAGCTTCTAAGCGCATTGCTCCGGTCATCTTCTCCAAAGCTTTGATCTGCCACACTGCATTGGCCCGGGCAATATTATCCACGTTGACTTTCAGGACACCCTGTATCCGCGGTTTATCCTGCATCATTACCTTAGCCTTTAAACTATAAACTGACCCGAGCCGGGTACTGAGCGTCAATTGTTTTTCCAGGTAATCAGCCTGCCCGGTAATTTCCTGCGGTTGTTTATTTACCGTAAACTCCTCACCGGATAATTTACCGGCAAATTCAGTCTGGCCATTATATTTTAACCAGCCGGCACATTTGATACGGCCGTTTATTTGCGGCGTGGCTAAGGAACTGCCCGGCCAGATACTTTGGAACCGGTTAAAATTAAAAATAATTTCAGCTTTATTTTCTTTTCCTTTTTGCAGGTCCAACAACCAGGAAGTATGCAACTTACCTTCTTTAGTCGCGCTCCGCAAGGTCCCCTGGAAAAATTTATTCTGGGTGAAATTCATGGTAGTCTGGGCTTCACCCAGGGGTAGATCCCACAACGCCATATCGCTAATTTTAAAATTACCGCGGGTTTCTACATTTCCCGGCCGCCCGGACAGGTTCATCTGCCCGGTGGTAAACCCCTTAATTTTTTCCCCGCTATCGAATCCTGCCGCCGCCAGCAATATTCCCAGCTCTAAGTTCACCGGCTGGAAATTAATATCAATGTATGGTTTCGGCTCAAATTCAACACTGCCCCATATTTTGGAATTACGGTTGATACTCCCGGCCGGAAGTTCCAGCTTTTCTTTAGTGATCACGCCGCTGCCGTCAACAGACAAGGGATAGGCTCCAGCCTGTAATTCTTCGCTGGAAAAAGTGAATTGGGCCTGCGGGACAGTCAGTGATCCTTGTATCTTACCGGTGCAGGAAAAAGCACCGGATATATTGGCCAAGCCGAACAATGAGGCTATCTCTTCAACCGGCACGGCGCGGCCGGTTAGCGCCAGGTCCATTTTGTTGCTTGGCGCAGCCTGTATCTTGCCGTGAATGCTGAGACTGCCGCCTTTTACAAAATCAATTCCCAGGTTATTTACCTGCATAAGCTTGTCTTTAAATTCCAAACTGCCGCGCAGTTTATCTTTGGTCTTCTCCCTGACCCCGGAAAAGGACAGTTTATGCTGCTGATACTGGAAAGAAGTATCCAGCGGCCCCAATTCGTAATCAGCGTAACTGATTTTACGGGCCAGGACCCGCCCCTGGGCCTCTACCTCCGGCCAGGAACCTTTCACGGTCATATAACCATCAAACATTCCCTTGAAATTTTTTGCCTTAAACTCGGCAATATTAACCTTTAGCCAGCTAACGTTCATTTCATAAATATCCAGAGATTGTTCTGCAGCCAGCCTGATTTTGGCTGAGATATCCAGCTCCCCGCCAGCCATTTTGGCCCGGCAGGTATCAACCGTCAGCAGGTTATGTTGCCAGTTAGCCTGCAGAATAAAGCCGCTATAAGGCAACTCCTTTATTTTCCCGGCAGCGATGTCCACATCAGCAATGACTTTTAGTCCAGCCAGAGGCCCCGCTGCTGATATTAACAATTTCCCTTTACCCGTTAAATCCCAGAGCGGAAGATCAGTCCCGGGAAAAAGCTTTGACAGGTCCGCCAGGTCCAAAGCTGCTGACTTCAGTTTCAGGTCTGCCGCTGCCTGGCGCGGATAATCATTAAGCGAACCAGAGAACTGATAAGAGGAATTCGCCAGGTTAAAGGTTGTATCCCGGAAGGATAGATTTTTTTCGTCAAACTCCAAGGTGCCGGAAAAATCCCGTATAGGATCCTGAACTTGGGCCAGCCAGAACTCGCTATTCTTGACCGCTGCCGAACCATTACAAGTGAATTTACCTCGGCTGAGAGTATCATAGCGAAAAGCCAAACTAAGCGACATCTCCCCCTGGGCCTTGACCAGGTAAGGGGAAGAAAGTAATTGCGGGATTTTTTCGAGGGATATCTTACGGCCATTAAGATCAGCGGAAATTGTAGATTGCGGTATAGCATACGTTCCCGTAAGGGTCACACGATCATTTTGACTCAAGGACGTTGCGGCCTTAAAACGGAAAGTTATTTGCTCTTTTGTTTTTTGCCTAACCGTACCCTGTATTCTATTGATAAAAATCTGATCAAAACGGCCGGCCTGGTCATTGAGGCTGACCTGTCCGTTATTAATGTGCAAAGAATAGGGAAGTTGATGGCCTATATTGACCTGGCCGGCCAGGAGCTCGTTCAGGTTCCACTGCCCCTGACGGTACCGGAGATGCACTTTAGGATCGACCAGGACAATTGCCGTAATGCTCCGGTTAAAATCCCTGGTAAAAATTAACCGCCAGAACTTGTATTTTACATTAATCCTGCGGGTCTCAAAGAGAGGGCCTTCCTCCTTCTTCCCGCGCTGGTATATTTTCAGTCCATTAATGGTCAAGGAATTAAAGATATTAGTACTGAGCTGGCCGATCTCCACCTCTTCATTTACCCATTGGCTCAATTTCCTGCTTAATGGTTCTTTAAGCCGTTCACCCACCACGCCGGAAAGAAGCAGGTGCAGCAAAATAAAGCCCGCTAATAAAAAAATACTTACTGTTATAGCAACAGTAATTTTTTTTGATTTTACCATGGATCTTCCTTTAAGCTAGTGCAAGGCAAGCAGCTTTTCTCAGGATTGCAGCTACGAGGTGGTTATACTGGCAAGCTGTTTGAAGACTATTTTTCCTGCTGCTAATGATATCAGGATAGGCTTGGTTGAATCAACGGTTTTGGAAAGCAGCTCTTCAGCCAGAGGATCTTCAAGATATTTTTGAATAGCCCGCCACAATGGACGGGCACCGGATTTAGGGTCAAATCCTTTCTCTACCAGGAAATCATTTACCGCTGCTTCGACCTTCAGCACAATATTTTGTTCATGCATACGCTCTATCACTTTTTTCAGCATGAGCTCTACGATCTGATGCATCTCTTCGCGCTTCAAGGCCCTAAAGACAATGACTTCGTCGATCCGGTTCAAAAATTCCGGATTAAAGGCTTTCTTTACTTCTTCCAGTACAACATCTCTCATTTCCTGATAAGTTTTTTCCCCATTCTCCTCACCGGTAAAGCCCATAGTACTGCCTTTTTCTATTAATCTGGCGCCAAGATTGGAGGTCATAATGATCACGGTGTTCTTAAAATTAACGCTATGGCCAAGATTATCAGTCAGCTTGCCCTCATCTAACACCTGCAATAAAATATTATATACATCTGAATGCGCTTTTTCTATTTCATCC
>CAZFDO010000096.1:0-6396 GCA_964517965.1 uncultured Clostridia bacterium | reverse complement strand
TATTAAAAGTAAAGTCGCGGGCAATTATCCCGCGCCAACCGTCAGTGCCAAACTTTATTTCTGTGGTCAAATTAAAACCTCTCTCCTATAATTTGCTATATTTTTTCACCACAGAATAATCAGCCAAGGCGGTTCCCGGACTTAAAACACTGTGCGTTCCAATGATACATTGTTTACCAACCAGGCATTTTTCCAACCTGGACCCTTCTCCTACTTCCGTGCCGTCATGAACTACGCAATCGTTCAAAATTGCCCCTTTACGAATTGTCACCCCATGTCCCAAGGTGACTTTCCCGTTGATCTGGGCAAATTCTTCAATTCGGGTTTTTTTACCCATTACCAGCTTGCCGTCAATAATAGCTTCTTTACTGATAAAACTATTACTGCCTTGCCAGATATCTTTCCCGGCTTTCCTGCCGGCAACACTGGCTCCGGCGATACCCTCAATGATATCATAGTGCACTTGCAAATATTTATCTATTGAGCCTATGTCTATCCAATAACTGGAATTGATAAACCCAAAGAGTTTTTCATTTCTAGCGAGCAAACTCGGGAACAATCCCCGTTCCACTGAATAATTTATTCCTGGCGGTATTAAGGATAATACTTCCGGTTCAAATATATACACTCCGGCATTGATAGTATTACAGGTAACCTCATCCCAGCTTGGCTTCTCCAAAAACCTTTCAATGCGGCCGTTCTTGGCCGTCTCCACCAAGCCATATACGGTGGGATCTTTTACCCTGGTCAAAGCGATAGTCGCTTTAGCCTTGTTCTTTACATGATACCGGCGCATAGCTTCAATATCGATATCCATCAGAACATCGCCATTAAAGATCAGCACCTGACGGTCAATATACTTCTGCGCGTTTTTGATCGCGCCGCCGGTTCCGAGCGGATCCTGCTCATGTACATAATGTATCTTGATCCCGTATTTTGAGCCATTGCCAAAATGATTTTCAAAGGTATGTGAAAGATAAGCCAGACAGAATATCACTTCTTTAATACCATGTTTTTTCAGCAGTTCTATCTGGTAGAGCAAAAACGGTTTATTGACAATAGGCAATAATGGCTTAGGAGTATTACAGGTGAATGGACGGAGCCTGGTCCCAAGACCTCCAATAAGTATGAGTGCTTTCACGTAAACCTCCATAAGAACAGTTGCTGGTTTCTGGTCACTGGTTTCTGGCAAAAAACCTTAAAAACTAGCGACTAGTAACTAGAGACTAGCGACCGTATTTAGATTAGCGACTGCCTTTAAAATATTCCACTGTTTTTACTAATCCCTCTTTAAAGCTGACTGTTGACTGCCAGCCTATAATTTTCCTGGCTTTGGCTGTATTCAGGAAGCTTTTTTGCAGTTCTCCCAGCCGCGGCGATTTATAGACAGCTTTTTGACTGTACCCGGTGATCGCTGATAGTTCATCATATAAAGTATTTACGCTGGAAGCTTTCTGCGTCCCGATGTTTATGATCGTATTAATGCCTTTCTTCAATCCCAGCAGGTTCGCCCGGACCACATCACCGACAAAAACATAATCGCGCAGCTGCTTCCCATTACCGAAAATATTTATTTCAGTATTACTCAGTATCCTCTGGATAAAAATCGCCACTACGCCTGCCTCTCCATGCGGATCCTGCCTCGGGCCATACACATTGCCATACCGGAACACTAAATATTTCAAACCATAGGTAGCAGCGTAATAATTCAGATAAACTTCGGTGGTGTGCTTGGTGACTCCATATGGTGAAAGCGGGTTAGCCGGGGTTGTTTCCTGAGGTGGTTTTTTTCCACTTTCGCCGTACATTACCCCGCCGCTGGAGGCGAAGATAACCTTTTTGACTTTATATTTAACGCAATCCTCCAGCAGGTTAAGCGTACCAAGAACATTCACCTGAGCGTCAAAAACAGGGTCCAGCACTGATTTGCGGACATCAATTTGCGCGGCATGGTGATTGACCACTTCAAATCTTTCCTTCTTGAAAATAGCGCTGACCTTTTTAGCATCCCTGATATCAGCCTGATAGAATTTAGCTTTTTTATTAACATTGCGTAATTTGCCTGATGAAAGATTGTCAATTATTACTATCTTATGCCCGGCAGCTATATAAGCATCCGCAATGTTCGAACCAATAAATCCTGCCCCACCGGTAACTAAGATCTTCATTAAAACTCCTTTTGGAATGTCGCTAGTCTAAATACGGTCGCTAGTTACTAGTTTCTGGTTGCTAGTTTTAATGGTTCTGACTAAATACCAGCGACCAGCGACTGTTAACTGCTCTTAATACGCTCCTTTGGCAAATAACACTGTAGGTACAGTCTGTAAAAGTATCTCTATATCCAGCCATAAAGACCAGTTCTCGATATAGTAAATATCCAGCTTGATCATTTCTTCATAGCTCAGGTTGCTCCGTCCGCTGACCTGCCATAATCCTGTGATCCCAGGTAAAACCATCAGGCGGCGCTTGGCCCATTCATCGTAATGGGAGGCTTCCCATAATACTTGCGGCCGCGGCCCGACAATACTCATATCTCCTATGAGTACATTAAAAAATTGCGGTAATTCATCCAGGCTGTAATGACGGATAAATTTACCGAATTTGGTGACCCGGGGGTCATTCTTAATCTTAAATACCGGGCCCTGCCGTTCATTCAGATGGATAATATCCTGGAGTCTGGCATCAGCATCAGCCACCATACTGCGGAATTTCAGGAATGTAAATTTATTGCCTTTAAAACCCATCCGGTGTTGACGGTAAAATACCGGACCAGGAGAATCAAACTTAATAATAATAGCAATAATTATCATCGGAATAGCTATGACCGCTAATATCATGGTAGCAACGACAATATCAACGAGCCTCTTTAGCAAAGCATTTGCTCCGCGTAATTGTATCTTTTTTAAGGTCAATACCGGCAAGCCAAAAATACTATCCAGGGTACTACGGGTAGTGATGAGTCCCAGGATATCCGGTATTATCTTAAACTCCACCCCGTTCTTTTCTGCCTGGGTAATAATATCCAGCATTTGTCCGCTGGCTTCCGGTAATTTGGTCATGATGATCTCATTGATCTGCAGTTTCTGTATTGCCTCACCAAGACTTTCAATTCCCTCAAAAACAGTAATATTGTCAAATTCCTGCCAGTCTTTTCTTTCGATCTTCGGATAATTTATCAGCCCGACAATCTTATATTCTTTATTCCGGTCAGCCTGTACGATCCGGTATATTTCTTTTGCCAACCGGCCTGCCCCTACGATCAAAACCCTCTTGATCCCGCCTAATTTATATTTAAGATAATGGCGGAACCGGCTAAAGCCAAATCTCCATAGCGATATTAAAATAATATTGCTGAGCCAGCCTATAACCAGGACGATACGCGAAAAAGTAAATTGACGGTACAAAAAGGTCACTGCCATGACGATAACAGCGGAGATCGTGACTGCTTTCAGGATATCCGGAAATTCATCCAGGGAAAATCTATCCTTGAGGATATACAAGCCGGTTATTTTAAATACCAGCAGGCAAATTAAGGTAATGACCCCAAAAGCCTGTGTATAGAGCGATAAGGACGGGATGCCTTTATCCGGGATCATATATCCTGAATAGAATCTTAGCCAGTAAGCCAGATAGAAAGCCAGGTTGATAACAATGCCGTCTATCAGCAGAGCCAGGATTTTTAGATAAATGGGGATCCTTTTGTTTTGCATAAACTCCCTTTTGACGTGATGAATAATATAATATAGCAAAATATCATACTATTTTCAATGTTTTATTTAAAGCCTGATACACTTCATCCACGGTAATAGTAGCCATACAGGGATGATCCTGGCAGGCATATTCGAACCCAAGGCAGAGACAGGGGCTGCAATCCTTATGGGCTGTTATAATATTGTGGTTTTCTCCCCAGGGCCCCCACTTATGCGGGTTGGTTGGTCCATGCAGAGCCACCACTGGCGTTTTTATTGCCGCGGCAATATGCATCACTCCGGTATTGCCACATACTAAGACCTTATATTTTTTGATTAAGGCGATCGTTTCTGACAGTTCCCAACCCACAGCCTGCGCTGGCTCAGTCTCCAAAGCCGCGGCTATCTTTGAAACCAGGCTGGCTTCCTGAATACCGCCGGTCAACACAACTTTGACTTGAGGTATTTGCTGTAATCTCTTGATCAACTCAATATAATAATGTTCCGGCCATTGCCGGGGAAACCCGTGACTGCCACAGCCAGGATGGATCCCAATCACGATATCCCCTTTGGCTATTCCCCAATCTATCAGTTTTTTATTGACCTGTATAACCGCTGCCCGGGACACCCATAATTCAGGGTCTTTATCAGTAATAGGAATTTCCAGTGCCCGTAGCAAGTCCAGGAAACATTCTACTTCATGCTGATCAACCTGATGGGTAACCTTTTTGGTATATGTTTGGTCGCGATGCTGGCCAGGGGTCTGGAATCCTACTCTCTGCTCAGCTCCGGACAGAAAAGCTAACAAAGGGGAAATCCTTAACCATTGGTCAAAATCTATCGCCAGGTCAAAATGTTCTTTTCTTAAAGATCGGATAAATTTCCATAATAGCCATGGTTTTTTAACCAGTTTTTCCAGGTCCAGAAGGATCAGGCTGTCTAAATAGGAACAATCTTTTAACACGTCTTTATTGACCCTGGTCACGATCATCTGAATGTTGGCTTTAGGATAGAACTGCCTCAGGTTACGGATAGCCGGGGTCATTAAAATGGTATCCCCCATAGCTGAAAGCTTGATCAGCAGTATTTTGTCAGGCTGGTAGCGGATTGAATCAAGTTGTATTTTCTGCCTAAACAGCCGGCCAAAAATAACCAGCAGTGATTTGCCGATGTAGGCATCTATAAATTTAAATAACCTGTTACCGCGCATGTTCAACCTTTAATTTTTCTTCCAGTAATTGTGAGAATTCTTCCATTCTATTGGTCCAACTGTATTTTCTGGCCAAAGCTATTCTTTTTTCTTTTAGCGCCGGCTCTTCCTGCAAAGCGGTTTCAATATTCCTGATAAACTCCTCCGGTGAATCAGCCTGATAAAAATATGGCCGGAATTCTTTCAGGGAAGATAGCGCCGTGCTGACCACTGGCCGGCCGCTGGCCAGATACTCAAAAAATTTCATCGGAAACATATTGCGGGTATATTCGTTAAGACGGTTCGGCAGCAGGCAAACATCAAAACTCTTAAGATAATTGGGTAGTTTTTCATAGGGCCGCCCTCCCATTATATGGATATTCGGAATTGCGAGCAGAGCTGAAACTGCCGCCGCCTTCTCTCCCTCTCCTACTGCTCCGATCAGTACAATATGCCAAGTGGGCCTGGTTTGCGCGATGCTTTTTAATAATCCAAAATCAAGCTTGTAATCAGAAATTGCCCCAATAAACCCAAGGATAGGATGCGCCAAACCTGCTACATCGGCGGGTATCTCCAGACCAGGGTCCTGGACCTTCAATACATGTTCAACGTCGGCGACATTGGGCAAATAATGAATCTCTTTCGCCAGTGGCTTTTTTGCAGTATATAACTCCGGAGAAGTGACGAAGGTAATATCCGCCGCGGCCAGCATTTTTCTCTCCAGCTCCAGGATAATCTGGCCGGGGATCAGAGGATTAGCGGAAATTTCATCAACGCAATGATACACCAGCAGTTTTTCTCCCAGCTTTCCCTTGAAATCAATAGTATTGGGGATATAAGACCATAGTATCGGGTTACTCAAAGATAGTTTTTTCATCAATCGTCGTAATGTGACGATCATGATCTGATGATTCAATAACCGGATAAAACCAAATTTATAGAACGGCAATAACAAAGGCGAATAGGTATAAAGATTCTCGTTAATTTTGATCGGCCCCTGCAGGAACCGTTTCAACCGCCGCCCTATTCTATGTAAATCTTTGCTCTGTAATACCGGCCGGCGCAAACCCATGGATTCAATATACAGCACCCTGTTCTGCCGGGCAAACCTGGACATGACATGCTGCTGGTTGGTCCAGTAAGGATTATCCCAATCAGCGCTGGATATACAGATAATATTTTCATTTTTAATCATGCGGCAGCTTCCATAGATCAATAATTTTATTATCAACTGAATAAGTAGCCACTACTGTTGAACGCGTTAATAAAAAAGCATAATTATTCTGGATAAATCCGAGTTCTTCTGCTCTTCTTTCCAAAAGAAGATGGGTCAAAGATGTTTTTTCCTTGAGTCTTCCGATATTTATCACTTTTTCACCAAAAGGGAATTCTTTTAAGCTTGTTTCCAGGCACAAAGCCGGAGCCCAAGACCCGGCTACGGTCCCCTGCCGTACTTTCGACTGCAGGTCACGCATAGTTTCCTGCACCATATACTGCGGTGCCGTCATCCATTGCAGA
>CAZFDO010000095.1:0-6472 GCA_964517965.1 uncultured Clostridia bacterium | reverse complement strand
AATACTGGTGAAATATCCAGGTTATAGATGCTAAAATATTCATAGCCCTTTAAAATCAGCATTACCGTTAAATCCTTCATCCATGGCCACTACGTCAAAAGCCAGCGTTGCAATATCCTCTACAAATAAATTAAAAACATTACCTCGCAAACGGGAGTCAACCGTCTTAATATATCGTTTACACTTATCGCAAACCTCTATCCTGTAATTGTTGTTATCCTCGCTGAAGAAATACCTGAGTGTATCCTGGTCCTCGTTTTCACAGAAAGGGCAAATCACTCTTTTAAATAACCATTCACAACGACATCTGGGACAGAATAGCCACCTTTTACCAATATCGGACTCTAACCTGGCAATCATTGGTTCGCTGCCACAAACTGGACAATATCCCTTAAGCCATTTATTCTGGTCTATTTCTCCTATTATTTTTTCAGAATAATTTTCCATGAACGGAATAACTGCCAGATTAGTTATAAAACAAAACAGGGCATAATCAACCTTCAGGTCTTTTGCTAACTGTTCGACAGCCAGGCTATTTTCGAGTAATCCTTTTAAAAGCATTTCATGTTTTCCAGCTAAAAATTTGCTGCCCAAACCAGCGGTTTTGGCATTCGCCCGTTTTTTAATAACAAGATTGCAGATATCATCAAATAGTTTATCAAACAGTTCTTCATCGATCCTGACATCATCTGCTTTTAAAATTGGAATACCCTGAGAGTTTTTCTTACTACAGGTATTTTTATCATACCCGGAAAAGTCAGGTTGAAATAACGAATATACCCTGTGTTGTACTTTGAGTATTTCCTCATAAAAGTCCAGGATATCTTTATGGTCTGGCTTTTCCAGTCTTAATTCTTTAATCTGAAAAAGGGCAGAATTATAAAATCCTTCTTCCGGCTTTTGCAAAATGACCCCCTACTTTCTTCTACGTGCCTTTCCGATATGGATATATGGTGCCAGGGCAAAGGAACAATAATTGAAAATGGAAAATGGAAAATCAGATAGACAATTCTCAATTTCCAATAAAGTCCATCTGGCACCGGTATTAACTATTTTTCGCTCATTTTTCTTCTTCTTCTTTTCTTCTCATCCTTCCCTGTCCTGCGTTCTGAATTAGATGAAATTTGGATTTTTCTGTATTCATTATTGTGTTTGTAGGGGCCGTGCTCGCCTCGGCCCGATTATTAATAATTTTATACGGGCACAGGCAAGCGGTGCCCCTACGGTTTTATTTTATTAACATCTGGGATCGACATTCGTATCATCTTCAACCATATGCAGAAAAATTCAAAGTTCGCTAATTCAGGACGCAGGTTTCAAATCTGCCCGCCAATCAGGATGACATACCTTAGAAAGAAACCACCCAGAAGAAGCAGAACTGAACTAACCAATGCTGTGCCTGGATGTTTGGAGCCGCCTTTTAATCCTATTAAAAGCGGTAAAACCAAACCCAGTAAAACAATGCCAATCCAGAACAGAATCCCGAATTGCGTTGTTATCATCCCTAGCATCTGCGGCGCCGCAATTCCACTACCTATGAAAAGGGCGAGTACGATAAGTTGCCACATAATTAAGTAACCATTTAATTTCTCTAATTTAAAAATGTTCACTCCTATCTTGCTTGAGGGCAATATTAACTGCAGGATTGCCAACACAAATATTATAGCTGCAATACCGGTTACAAATGCCGAAGCAACAAATACAAGAGGCAGCGTAAAATTATTCCAGAGAGGATTGTTTGTTGAGGAAATAAGTACCCCGGTATAAACGGTAATCAGCAATGCAAACGGTAATCCGGCAAGGCCGACCAATTTTTGAAGTATACCCCCCCATTTAAATGGCCATGAAAGAATAGCCAGGACCAGATAGACCAGTGAAATCACCACAAATATTGTTAGTAACCAGGTACCAATAGACATGGTTGAACCAATTTTGAACATCAAAAACGGATATTCCAGGGTTAGCAACCCGGACCCGCGCCTTAACAGCATTTCCCAGAACCTCAGTGGCTTGCCAAGGTCAACAACCAAAAGCAGCACCCCCAGGATAACTGGCCATGGTGCAATAATTGCCCCAACCGTACTTATTTTACGGTACTTTCTGCCCCAAATACCAGCAAAATCAGCTAATACCGCAATCATGAATGTAGCGGCACCCAATGCTGCCGTAAATAAATCTATTGCTACTGGTAAGCCCCAATTAAAATGTTCCATTCCTATTCACCTCCTGAGTCAGATGCTGTTTCTGATCTTTTGGAAAACAGGTACCCCAGGATAGCAACCATAATAGCCAACCCCGGAACCGTTCCCAGTATCCATCTCCAAATAATCATAGCTGTGGGTTTTTTAGGATGCTCTGGCAATGCGTATATATCAGCCTTTTCCGTTAAGAGGGTCATTACATGCAGTCCCCCCAATTCATTTTCCTTGGCACCATAAAGCCTTGATTTAACTTTTTGAGTTTCCAGAATCTTCTGTCGCCCTAGACCAATCTTGAGCATCTCCTCCCTTGGTCCGAAACGAAGTGCTCCGGTTGGGCAGGCTGTGACACATGCAGGCTCCAGATCATTAGTTACCCTGTCCAGGCACATCCAGCACTTCCGGACAGTACCGGTTGTAGTGTCAAATTGCGGAACATCAAATGGACAGCACACAACACAGTTCTTACATCCAGAGCAAAGATCCTGGTTAATATAAACGATACCATTTTCGAGCTTTTTTATCGCACCTGTCGGGCAAACCTGTTCGCAGCTTGCATCCGTGCAGTGGAAACACTGCATTTTGCGAAATAACCACCGGGGATCTTTATCATAATCTGCCGGCTCAGTGAATTGGATCAATGTCCAGGTCGATGCGGACAGTTTCGGCGGATTCTGATATGAGCCGGTAAACCGGGTCTTTTCGGCAGGACGCTTATTCCATTGTTTGCACGCTACCTGGCATCCCCGGCAGCCCATACATTTCGAAGTATCTATCAACATAGCAAGTTCGTTTACCATTTAGAGCACCCCCTTTCGCCATTTTTCGACATCGCAGAGAAATGCCTTATACTCAGGAATCATGGTATTAGCATCACCTACATGCGGTGTCAGCATATTAGCGCTCGAACCGCGGGCAAGGCCGGCATAACCAAAATGCCATGGAATACCAATCTGGTGTACCGTTTTTTCTTTCAATTTAAACGGTTTAAAGCGGTGAGTCACACACGCATACCCGAGTAACTTTCCACGCGCGGTTGTCACTATAACCTTTTGACCGTTCCTGATTCCCTTTTCCTTTGCCAGTTCATAGGACATCTCCACAAATAAATCCGGTATCATTTCCACCAGCCAGGGAAGGTTACGCGTCATAGCCCCGGATTGCCAGTGTTCGGTCACGCGATATGTTGTTCCGACAATCGGAAACTGTTCACAACTACCAATTTCATTGAGTTCGGGATTAGTCTTGTGCCACAATTTAATAGCCGGATTAATCATTTGAGAGTGTCCCATAATGTTAGCTGTCAGCGGGCTTTCCACAGGTTCATAATGTTCCGGGAATGGACCATCGGTACGCCCCATTCCAAAAATCCTGGCATGACCTTCAGGTTTCATAATGAATGGATACTTGGAATCAGTCCGCCAGGTTCCATCCGGATTCTGCAGTGGATACCATCCACCATCCGGAACATCGCCAAGCCACGTCTTGCTGACGTATTTCCCGTCCACAACAAGGCCCTTGAAAATAACTACCGGGTGTTCCTTATCCCAGGGTATTCCTCTCGGGTCAACTGATGCACGGTTATAAATTATTCGGCGGTTGACAGGCCAGCACCATGACCATTCGGGATACATTCCTACATTGGTCGGGTCCAGACCATTACGCCGAGCCGCCATATTTCCTTTTTCCGTATAGGAAGCACAGTACAGCCAGTTCCCCGAGGAAGTGGTACCGTCTGACATCAGGCTGCCAAAACTGGGGAGAAGTTTCCCGGTTTTTAAGTCGTACCCGTTTATTTCCCGGGCTACCTTATGGACATCCGGCTCATCATCAGAACCATAGTCCCATGCCATATCAAGAATAGCACCGGAAATAGGTCCGCCCTGGTTCGCATAGCGCATACGTACGGCTTTGAATAACTTGTCAAACATCCACAGGTCAGATTTTGCGTTACCCACAGGATGAACTGCTTTATAGCGCCACTGCATCCAGCGACCTGAATTAGTAACGCTCCCTTCTTTTTCCACGGAAGCTGCGGCCGGTAACAGGAATACCTCCGTCCCTATGGACCCCGGGTCTACAAGGTCTGAAAGGTTAGCTTCCTTAGGACGTTTCCAGAAAACTGACGTGTCCGTCTCCCAAAGGTCAACACACACCAGCCAATCCAGTTTTTCCAGGGCTTTTCGCTCTTTCAGGGCATTAGGACCGCCTACCGCAGGATTCTGTCCCATGCATATCATCCCTTTAATATCACCAGCATACATGGCCTCAAACAGCGAGATATGAGAGTAGTCTTTACCTACTTCACGCCTGGGCAGATAATTGAACGCAAAGTCATTATCTGGCGTCGCTTTATCACCATACCAGGCTTTTAGTAAGCTGACAATGTATTTTCGGGCATTGCCCCACCAGTCTGCGCTCCGGGGGTCTTTACTCTTTTCCTCGTAATAACGCCTGGAATAAAAATCAACTGAAACGTCTTTATCATCCGGTGTACTTAAGTACCCGGGCAGTATATGGAACAGGAGACACATATCTGTGGAACCCTGGACATTGGATTCACCCCGAAGCGCATTGATGCCACCTCCGGCAATGCCCATATTCCCCAGCAGCAATTGCAGAATAGCATACGAACGGATGTTCTGCGTCCCGTAAGTATGCTGGGTGGTGCCCATTGCATACATTATTGTCCCGGCCATACCTGTTTTGCCGGATTCCGCATAAGTCATACAAACCGACTCGTAAGTATGTTTCGGTGTTCCGGTTATGCTGCAAACAGTATCGGCATCATAGCGGGACATGTGCCTTTTAAGTAACTGAAATACACAATTCTCATCTTTCAAGCTCTTATCTTTCAGTGGATTCCCGTCTGCATCAAGCTGATATTTCCAGGTTGATTTATCGTACTTGCGCCCTTTAGGATCATATCCACTGAATACTCCATCCAGATCACCAGGTAATTTAAAGCCTGGATCAATAAGGAACGAAGCATTAGTGTATTCACTGATATATTCAAGGTTATAATTCTGCGGGTTTGCTTCCATGTCATCAAGGATATACTTTATCATCCCGCATATAAACGCAATGTCAGTCCCCGAACGCATCGGTGCATAAACATGTGCTTTGGCGGACGTGCGGGTAAACCGTGGGTCAACACTGATAAGTTTAGCTCCTCGGTCAACAGCTTCAGTTACCCACTTAAATGAAATAGGATGGTTTTCAGCAGCATTGCTGCCAATAATCAAGATCCGGTCAGCGTTGCGTATATCAATCCAGTGGTTGGTCATCGCTCCGCGTCCAAATGTTTCGGCCAAACTGGCCACAGTAGCGGAGTGTCAAATACGGGCCTGGTGTTCTATATATACTACCCCCAGCGCACGCATGAATTTACTATACAGATAACATTCCTCATTATCCAGGGCTGCACCACCTATAGCTGCTATGCTGTCAATACGGTTTACTTTACGGCCATCGGCAAGTTCCTTATCCCTGGTTTCCTTGATCTTCTGCGAGATCCTCTCAATGGCCCAGTCCCAGCTCTTCGTTTGCCAGTGGTCACTATTCGGAGCACGGTATAAAACCTTGTCCAACCGACGTTCATTATTCGCTACCTGGAATAGTGCCGACCCCTTACTACAAAGCGAACCCTCATTAATCGGATGGTCCGGATCGCCTTCAACATTAATGACTTTCCCTTCGCTGGCCGATACAATCAGCCCGCAGCCGCAACCACAATAAGGACATATTGTAGTTGATTGTTTTGCATAGCGAATTCTTAATCGTAAGTCGTGAGCCTGTCTGGTAAGCGACCCTAACTTAAATAAACCAATAGCTGCGAATGGTGACATCCCTGATATTTTTAAAAATTCTCTTCTTGTTAAGTCCAACCTTATCCCCTCCTAACTTTCGTGATATAAAATTCTCCCTGCTTACAATTCAATTTTTCATTCTATTCGGGCAGGGGCAAGCCCTGCCCCTACATATTTTATCATTTTGACCTCCCTACTTTCATATACTGAATACGAAGTTTTCTTTGCTTTGAATTTTTGTAGCATACGACATTGTTGATTATATTGTCAATAAAAAAATACAGATTGTAATTTTAAAAACCTCTATTTAATTTGTACCTGACTCAATCTTCAATTCGTCCTCCTTGAATACAGACACCGGCGGTTCATCATCTATGTCCATACCTGGCACATATTCAAACATTTGCTGCAGATCTCTGCCGATCAATCCGAATAACCTCGACACTGGCAACCCGCTGGGGCAGG
>CAZFDO010000094.1:0-6516 GCA_964517965.1 uncultured Clostridia bacterium | reverse complement strand
TCACTATTTATCCTCCTCATTAAATCTGTTTAATCATCTTTTTGAATCCGCGTGATCAAGACATCCTAATTTTAGGATGTCTTAAAATATCAATTTCCCCATATGAACCAGGAAGTATTCTCCGATGAAGATCATGCCCCAGCCTAATATTTTCTTTATCCGTTCCATCCAGATGCCGGGCTTGGGGATATTTATCAGCACTCCGGCAAAAGTACCAGCCAGTATCAGGAACGCGTTCATGCCGATAGCAAAAACAAACAAGGTCAAGGCCCCGAATAAAATATTTTGCCGGCTATATACAAAAGACAATAAAACCGCGAGGACCGGAGCGGTGCAGGGCCCCATTACCAACCCGGCTACCAGGCCCATCAAAAAACTGCCGATCATTCCGGATTTAATTTGCGGTAATTGCTTGACTATATTAGGCAAGGGGAAGGTAAATACGCCCAGCATGGATATCCCCATCAAGATAAAAATATTGCCGATGACCAGAAATACTACCGGATTAGTCTGGGTCTGGCCAAAAAGCCGGCCGGAAAAACTGGCTATCAGCCCTAAGGTAGTATAGGTGACAGAGATGCCAAAAGCATAAGCCAGCGATAAGAAAAAAGCACTTTTACGAGAGCCGCCGGACCTGGCTCCGATGAAAGTTATCGTGATCGGCACCAGGGGATAGACACAGGGTGTAAAACTGGTCAAAATCCCGCCCAGGAGCACCGCTACTAAAGCCAGTGGTGATGCATTTTGCAAATATCCCTGTAAATTGTAAATCAGATTTTGCACCATAATTCTCTTTATAATGATATTTATTATTTTGTCAAGAAGTTATATCGTTACCATTTTATTTTGACCCTGTAGGCTATTTTAGCCACCCCGTTTTTAGGCACATTAACGATATATTTCAAGGTGTGAGCTTCAATTTTCTCCGCTTTATGCGAAGCTTGCAGTATTTTCCAGTCACCGGGGACAGGTTCTATAATGCTCACTTTGGTATCAGCATCCTTGTGATTGCGCAGGCTGATCTCCCAAGCGATTTCATAGACATTACTGGAGACTACTTTAAAATCAGTTTGTTTCCGTTCCGCGACCACATCAAAAGCTTCGCCCATCTTGATCTTTATGGTTTCATCTTTGGGGGTATGATCGATGCTGTCTTCGCCGATGAATTGCAGGTTTCCCCGGGAATCAGATTTATACACCCTGATAATGCCTTTGGGTAAAGGCATACCTAAACGGTTTTCTTTCTTATTATCAATATTGATATAGACGCCAACTTTCTGGTTGGAGATAGGCTGGCCATACGAATTCCGGTAATAATGCTCCGCCCCCCAGAAAATCAACTCTTTGCGCACCGGCACATTGGCCGCTTCCAGCAGGCTGATCTGTTTGGTCTGGTTCTGTTTGATAGTGCTTTTGCGGTCCAGGGTATAAAGATGATATTCAAAGAAACTCTCTTCCTTAAAAGCGCTTTCTTTGGCCACTGCCACGGCATAATCCATTTCTGCTTTAAAGCGGGCGGTAGGCTGCGTTACCCTGTTAACATCGCCGGCCACTAACTGGATGGCGGCATTTTTATAGGTAGCTCCGCTTTTGTTGTCAATGGTGACCCAGCCGCTCACATCCGCCGCATTATCATCTTTATTAAGCACCGTTACATAATCTGCTTTCCAGTTGATCCCGCCGGTCAGGTAACTGACTTCTATTTTATGCGCTTTAGCCAGTTCGTTTTCCAGCAGCCAAACCAAGGTTGGCTGGGCGATCAGGTTTTCCGGTATTTCCGGGTAGATTATCTGGCCGGGAGCATAAGCGTAGATCTCATCCTTGACCTGGAAAATAGGGCCGTTGTTCACGCTTAATATTTTGGCATTATACATTTCTTCTTTCCCGGTATAATAGTTTTTTTCTTTTATCTTAACGGTTTTACCGACAAACTTCTCCATCAGTTTTTCCGGACTAAGCAGGTCATATTCATAATTTTGTTCCAGGATGTTCAGGCTGAGGGGCGCGGTTAATGATTTGATATGAACAGTGGTGGGATTGATCTGGCTGGCCACATCCATGAACTTGAGCTCGGCGATTCCTCTAGGCAAAGTAAGATTACGAGTGTCTTTCACTAAGCCCAAATTGGAATTGTAAATAGTAATAGACAGGACTTCCTGGTCAGCTAAAGTGCTCTTGACCCCTTCTTCTCCAGCCCCTGATAAGATGGGCGTCGAGAGCAGCCATAAAACTATAACCGCTATTTTCCTGCGCATATCTTCCTCCTTTAATGAATTATCCCCAATACCGGGCAATCATTAAGACCCCTCTGGTGATTATATGTTCCCGGGTAGTTCTAATAAACCTGGATCATTAAGGGAACAATGTTGACTACTTTCTTGGACCTGTATTCCAGCCACAATTTATAGATCCCTTTTTGCGGGAAAGTAGCTTTAAAATGCAGCTCCGGACCAGCTGCTGCCGCACCCTGCTCTTCTGACTGTACCTGCAGATAAACATCTTTAGTGGCCTTGATGATAACCAGCTGCTGTCCTGCACCGGCAAACGGCAGCAGATTTTTCACCGGCTTGCCTGATTTTAACTCACCGATACTAAAAGAAAATGTAATTTCTGTTTTTTCTTTTACTTCTTCTGGTTCGGTGATAAACCGGACCACATTCCAGTCATCAGTTAATTTTTCATTATCCAGGTACATTCTTACTGTGCCAAATTTATTTGTCACCTTGCCCACATCCAGCGGCACAGTTTTTACTACCGCAGGTTCATGGACTGGCTGGAAATAGAAATACAACAGGTATCTGCCATCCTGGGGGAAAACTAGCTCCTGCGTAAAATTACCGGCTGCGTCCATGGCCGGGAAATAATGATGAAACCATTCCAGGTCCAGGTCCACCAGGACCAGATGCATCTGCCGGCCGCCGATTGCCTCCAGGTTAGCAGTGCCTACGGTGAAACCTAACGCTACTGGCTGGCCGGCAGCTATCTTGGCCGGTTTTTCTTTAAAAGTTATTTCATAGCTCCAACCGGTACAGGCCAAGCTTAACAGGGCCAGCAGGCACAAAAATTTTTTCACCCCGTTAGACCTCACTTTCTGAAAAGTTAAATTAGTACTAACTATATTACTCTGCCGTACAAGCTTATATCTCTTAAATAGCGGTCTCACGGGGTTCATAGTTTCTCCTCCTGATTTTTCGTAACACACGTGATCAATAAAGCCATTTTACTTTTTGGCAAACTGGTAAATTTTACTCCGATGAAACACCCCTGCTGGTTCCGGGTATAATGGGCTACTGAAACATGGACATCGTTCAAGACTATTTCTTTGGTCAGCATAATATGCAGAATAAGCTTGTCTACCTGCGGAAAATGGGCCGCTGAATATATTTTAGCCCCGCCTTTACTAAGGTCAACAATAGTGCCTTCGCCCACCGGGGTAATTGAGGCTGAACCAAAAAACCTGACCGGGATGGCTGTTTTGTAACGCTGTATGCGAAGCTGTTCAGGCATGTTAGTATCCTACTATTTACCGGCTAAGACTAAGTTGATTAAGGCGTCAACAAATTGTACATACTTCTGCCCGACTTCCATAAAATAGCCGGACACATTTTTTATCTTTATTTTGTTCTTTCCCCAGTCTACCAATCCTCCGGACCAGTGCGGCGCCAGGTCGCTCATATAAGCCGCGGTACAGCCTTGTCCGTACTTGGCTGTCACCAGCAGGGGATACTCTTTTTTTGCCAGTTTCAATTTGGGCAGATCGATCTGCAAATCCCGCACATTCAACAACACCCGGCTGCCCTTCTTTGGTTTAACTTTGTTATATCCGCCGATCAAGGGACCTTTAGCAAATTGCAGGCTTTTGCATAATGGACTGGCCTGGTGTGCCGGAATAATCAGCGCGCCTTGGATGCAGTTCACCCGGTCGTCTCCTGGCAAACACTGCACCGGCAAGGCTTCTGCTAATTTTGAACAATGATAATGCCCGTCATAACCATGGAAGGAACCCCAGCCCCCAATCATCAAGAAACCAGTACCGCCTGCCACCATCTGGACAATCTTTTTTTGGCGGGCGGGGGCAATCATTTTACCAGGATAATCACTTAATATTATTGCCGCGTATTTGCCCTGCAGATAACGGGAGGTAAGAGATTGCCTGGACGGCACATAGGTAAGGGTATAGCCCAGATGCTGCAAAACACCGTAAAGGTACCGGGCGGCCTGCCGCAGGCTATCATCACCGCAATAGAGGAGATGGGCTTTATTTCTTTTCATGGTCACCTGGATTACGGGCGGCCAGCAATTCACGTATTTTAGCCAGTAATTTTTCAGCTTCAAATGGCTTGTTCATATAGGCATCGGCGCCAACCTGCTCCCCGGTTTTACGGACATCTTCACCGGCTTTGGCCGTCAGCATAATGATCGGGATATCTTTATAGTGCGTGTCATATTTCAGCATGCGAGCCACATGAAATCCGTCCATGCCCGGCAACATCAAATCCAATATGATCAGGTCAGGTATAATATTGCGAGCCGTATTCAAAGCTTCTTTGCCATCCCTGGCGACGATCACTTCATAACCAGAGGATTCCAGCCGCATGCGGATCACGGTCACAATATCTACTTCATCATCTACCAGTAATATTTTCTTCTTTTTTTCTTCCATAACAAATTCCTTTCTTTAACTGCCATCCGCGCCACGTCCGCCAACGTTTATTGGAGGAAGTTCCGATGTTAAATCGGAACGGACTGCCAACCGCCATCAGTCTTTATATTACCCAATAAGTTTCTTGATCTCTGCCAGCAACTCTTTGGAATCAAATGGCTTTTTGATACAACTGGCTGCGCCCAGTTCTAGTGCGCGGTCGCTCAACTCCATCACATGCCGGCTGGAAGCGGTAAAAAGAATGATCGGTATATCTTTCATCAGCGGATCGTTTTTTACTGCCTTGCAGACCTGATAGCCGTCCAGCTTAGGCATTTTTACATCTAGCAGGATCAGGTCAGGGTGTTCGTTTTTGATCTTGACCAAAGCCTCCTCGCCATCGCCAGCCAGGATTACATTGTATCCCAGGCTGACAATCCTCAGCCGGGTCAACTCAGCAATGTCTTTTTCGTCATCTACCAACAAAATAGTTTTGGCTTTTTTTTCTTCAATCATGCTTTTCCTCCCGCTCTTTCCCTGGCCTGGGCTAATAAATCTTCCCATCCTGTTCCATCCTGAGGGAAGAAGACTTGCCCGGCAATCAACTGTACATTTACTTCCTCTTTGTCATGGAAATGAGTCTGTCCGGGTATTAATTTATGTAATCTTTCCGTAAATTGCTGGTAATTATTACCGCTATCCTTGACTAGTATAATAACTGCGCCATCATCCATTTTTACCAGCCGTTCATTCCGCTGGATCTTTTCCTGCAAGGATTGGGTAATATCATCAGTCAGTATGCTTACCCAGGTTTGTCCATATCTTTCCAGTATCTGCTGGTAATTTTTGATCAAGACCATAACCAGTACGAATTTTTCCTGGCGCTGTTCATACTCGTCTTCAAACTGCTTAAAAATATCCTTGAATACAGTAACAGGTTCAAAAGCCGGGATGGTAAAGGAAAAAACCGTGCCTTTATCCAAAATACTGCTAACGGTAACCTTTCCGCCATGCGCTTCCACGATCTGCCGGCAGATGGGCAATCCTAAACCAGTACCTTTTACCCCTGGCTTTACCTCGCGGTCCACTTGTTCAAACTTCTCAAATATCCGGTTCACGGCCTCTTGCGGAATACCTTTACCTGTGTCTTCTATGGCAAAATCAATCATCGCGGTATTTTTAAGCCGGCTGACTTTGACAATTATTTTTCCTCCAGGATCGGTAAATTTAATACTATTGCCAACCAGGTTAGTCAGCACCTGCAGCAACCGGGTCTCATCAGCATAAACAGAGGGTAATCCTTCCTCCAGGGAATAAGTCAGGGAAAGCTTTTTATGCTCTACCAGCGGCATCATGGTCGGGATAAAACCTTCGACCAACCGTAGCACCTGCAGTTCCCGCTTATCCATTTTCATCCGGCCGGATTCCAGCTTGGCCAGGTCCAGGATATCCTGGATCAGGGTTTCCAAGCGGCTGATATTTTTCTTGGCGATCTGCAGCACATGCTCCTGTTCAGGGGTAAGATCTCCCGGCAAAACCCGGTCCATGATCAGGGACACCCCTTCTTTAATAGCTGTCAATGGCGTGCGCAGTTCATGGCTAACCGTAGAAACAAATTCATCTTTCATGATATCCAGCCGTTCCAGCCGGTCGTAGGCATTATTCAATTCTTCATTTTTCTGAACCAGGTAATCCTGTACTTTTTGCAGGTCTATATTACGTTCTCGCAGCTCACCGGTGCGTTCCTGAACCTTTTTATCAAGTTTAGCATAGAAATTATTTAAATTATCAGCCATGAGATTGAATTGCTCCGCAAGGTCCTGCAATTCATTACCGGTATTAACCTGGATATGATAGGCCAGATTCCCCTGCCC
>CAZFDO010000093.1:0-6564 GCA_964517965.1 uncultured Clostridia bacterium | reverse complement strand
GATCGTTCGTCGTTGGTCGTTTAATTTTCTTAATGGCATTAGATATGCCTTTTTTGAGTTTATCCAAAGGCAAGGGGACGCCGATAACGCCAGTGGAAGCGACGATCACCTGCTCTGGTTTTACCTGCAATCCGGCAGCGGTCAAGACAGCTGACTCCCAGGCTGCGCTAATCCCTTCCTTACCGGTACAAGCATTGGCATTGCCACTGTTCACAACGACAGCCTGGACCTGCCCTTTAGCTATATGCCGCTGGCTCAATAGTATCGGCGCCGCCTTAACCCGATTAGTCGTAAACATAGCGGCAGCGGTACAAGGATGCTGGGCATAGATCAGGCCGACATCAAGTTGGCCTTTTTTCCTGGCAATACCGGCCGCGACACCGGTCAGGATAAAACCTTTTGGTGTTTTTAACCGGTACTTACTCATACTAACCCTTCTTTTTCATCAAAACCGCATATTATATTCATATTCTGAATAGCCTGGCCGCTGGCTCCTTTGATCAGGTTGTCAATAGCGCTGACAATTATGGTCCGTTTGGTCCGCTCATCAGCCTTTACGCCAATGTTGCAATAATTCGTATTGCTTACCTCATTGGTTTCAGGGAACTGGCCTTCAGGCAAGATGCGTATGAACGGCTCATCTTTGTAGAACTCCTTATATAGCTCCAAAAGTTCTTTGGTATTGAAATTACTATTGGGCATAATGTAAATAGCAGAGAGCATGCCCCGCATAATCGGGATCAAGTGCGGCGTAAAAAGAATCTGAGTCTCTTTGCCGGCCAGCTTGGATAATTCCTGCTCGATCTCCGGAGTATGACGATGGATACCGATACTGTAGGCTTTCAGGTTCTCGCTTTTTTCCGCGGCGGCGACAAAATTCTGCACAAAGGCCCGGCCGGCGCCGCTGATACCGCTTTTACTATCAGCCAGGATATATTCAGTACCGGCCAACCGTTCCCTGACCAGAGGAGCAGCCCCGAGAATAATACTGGTCGGATAACAGCCAGGATTGGCGATCAGCCTGGCTTTTTTTATTTTCTCCCGGTATAATTCAGGCAAACCATATACCGCCTGAGCCAGCAGTTCCGGATACAAATGTTTAGTTTCATACCATTGTTCATATACTGCCGGATCATTGATACGAAAATCAGCGCTCAGGTCAATGACTATTTTCCCGGCTTTCAGGAAATCAGCGGCTATGCCCTGGCTGACTTTGTGGGGCAAGGCCAGGAAGACAATTTCGCTTTTACCAGCTACTTTGGCGACATCCAGCTCTTCACAAGGCAGATCAAGCTGTCCGGCCAGATAAGGATAAATACTGCTGATATTCTGGGCTATACCGTCCATTTTATCGGCTAAAGCAGCAATTTCCACTTGCGGGTGATTAATCAGCAATTTAATTAATTCTTCCCCGGCAAACCCCTTGGCGCCAACAACAGCAACTTTAATCATGAGCAACCTCCATTATTTGAGATTGTTGAAAAACAACAATAATCCCAGATCGTTGAGCGTTTCCTCAACGATCATATTTTATAATTATATTCTAAATAATCACCTTTGTAAAGATTTTAATTTACCTTGAAATGCAGCCTTATTTATGATATTTTACTTATTATATTTAGCTACGAATAAAGGGAGGCTCTATGACTATAAAGAAATTGCTTTTCCCCCTTTTCCTGCTGGGGCTCAGCTCTCTGGCCTGGGGAGCGGATAAAAATGACTATTATCCATTGACGACAGGCAGTCAATGGATCTACCAGATCACTGACTATGAAAATAAGAATGACTCTTTCGACCAAACTGCCACTATCGACCCTGCTGAAACGTATAACAAAGTTACCTGCAGTATCTTGAAACAGAAGGATAAACGCGGCATTGTGCGGGCCTTCGTGCTAAAAAACAGCCAGGGGATCTTCTGGAAAAAAATCGGCGCCAGCAAATCTTTCACCCCGGAAGCAAGCTCAGTCTTTACCCCGGAAATTCCCATTATGATGTTCCCGCTCACTAAGGGAAGCACCTGGGACTGGGAAGGCAAGTTAAAGATCGCCTGGATCAATAAAAATATCAAAATGCATTGTGAAATAGTTTCTGCCAATGAAGAATTGACCGTACCGGCAGGCACCTTCAAATGCGTAAAGATCTATATTCACCAGATTCGTGACAATGAACCCAGCGATGAATATGGCTGGTATGCTCCAGGCATCGGGCAGATCAAATACCAGACCAAGAAGACTTTAAAAGTTCTCAAAAGCTACAACGTAAAGTAAAAATGCGCATATGGCATATAGCGTATGGCAAATAGCATATACAACTAAAAACCCTGTTGATTTTATCAACAGGGTTTTCTTTTTTTAACCATAAGCTATTAGCTATAAGCCATTTGCCGCTTTTTCTATCTCTTCGAGAACTGGAATTTCTTCCTGGCTTTTGGTTGGCCTGGCTTCTTCCGTTCTACGACTCTGGGATCACGGGTTAGGAATCCACATTTTTTCAAGGCTGCATGGTTGCCAGGATCAGCTTTATCCAAAGCCCGGGAAATACTATGCCGGACGGCTCCGGCCTGTCCATTAGTACCTCCGCCATATACCTTAATGCTGATATCGTATCTATTGGTGGCCTTAACTGCCTTAAGCGGCTCCATCACGATCGCTATTAAGTTTTCATCCTTATGAAAATACTCATCCATCATCTTCCCGTTAATCATAATGGCACCTTGTCCTTCAACCATGACGGCGCGGGATATGGAATTTTTTCTCCTGCCTACAGTTTGAATCGTCTCTGCCATGTACCTAACCTCTCATCTCATATTTTTCGCTATTGCGGTAACTTGACGGCACTATTTCGCCTTTCACCACTTTCAATCTCCTGATCATCTTATCCCGCAGCTTATTTGGCGGCAACATGCCTTTCACCGCCATAGTCACTGCTTTTTCCGGATTTTTTTTCATCAAAATGCTATACGGGGTAAGTTTCCCCCCACCGGGATAGCCGGAGTAACGGAAATCAAATTTCTGGGTAAGCTTTTTGCCGGTTAAAACTACTTTTTCCGCATTGATGATCACTACGCCGTCCCCTAGATCCTGATGCGGAGAAAATTCCGGCTTGCCCTTACCGCGCAAAAGAGCAGCAACCTCAGAAGCCATTCTCCCCAGCACCTTACCATCGGCATCAATAAGATACCATTTCTTTTTTATATCGTCCTTATCTACAATCGTGGTCTTCATTTATTTCTTGTCCGCCTTTCAGTGCGTATTACCTTCAAAATCAGAAAGTTAGTATATCGTAAATATCTATTAAAGTCAAGATAAAAAAATAACCTATTTCCTTATTAATATCGATCACTCCGCCGCTCAAATCCAGTTTTTTGAAATTATCCAGAGCTTCTTTACACGCGGATATTTCGCTGCGCAGGGATAATGAGCATTCCCAGTAGTCACAGTGCTGGTGATACCATTTCTCCAGCAGATCCTTACAGCCATCTATATGCTTAGAACCAAGACTCTGGTATGTATAATCATATTTCTTTTTGAAACGGCTGATATGATTTCGTTTGCCATCGAATTTTTTTCCTCTTAGATTAATCAGGTCAGCAGCATTATACACATAATCGCTGGCATCACGGTCGATAGCAATAGGCGCAGTCGGGTAATAGAGCTTGAATAATTGCAACTGCTCTTCCGGGAAAAGTCCGAAGCTGACTTCCTTCCATTGGCTGCGCGAATAGTTCAGGCAGGCATCCAGCGTTGCTTTGAGCTGGATACTGCCGATAAAGGGAGTGAATATCCTGTGGCCATGAGAGTCTACTAGCTGGACAACGATATTCTCATAGAGCAGGGCTATCTTTATATCAAATACATAGCGCCAAATAAAAAGATTGGCAAAAGTATATTCTGAGGTACGCGGCTGAGTCTGCCGGAAATAATCATCAAACAAACGTTTGTCAGCCAATTTAATTTCTCTAAAATTGGGGAATACAGGTATCGGATCCATATAAGTATCCTCCTAAAAGCAGTCGCCAGTTACTGGTCGCTGGTCACTAGTCGCTAGTTTAAATCCTATAAAATATAAAAGAATACTATTGAATTAGGCTATTGTTTTATGCAATAATTAAAAAGACTTTAACCATAAAAACTAGCGACCAGTCACTTGCGACTAGTTACTAACCTGAGGTGTTTTCATGATCACTGCTAATCCTTTTACTCCGCAATCCGGCTGGGAGCCTAAAATTTTCGGCGGACGCGAAGAACAAGTACAGCATTTCCTGAAAACCATGGAAGAAGCGGTAATGAGTCGGGCCAACCACATGGTCATTATCGGACAGTGGGGTATCGGCAAAACCAGCCTGCTTAAACAATTCAAAAAAATCTCACAGGAACAAGGCTATTTAGCTAGTTTTTGCCCGATCAGCCAGGTGAAAGAACGCTCCTCGGCCACCGCAGCCGTCAATCTCATCATGCAGGAAATATTGAACGGATTCCCTAAAGCCATCACCGCAGCCAAGCCCACCAGGCAAAAGTTGCAGCCTCAGGTATTGTTTACTCAATTCTTGCTGGAACTTTGGCCGCAACTGAATACCAAGCTCGCGGTAGTACTGCTGGACGATGTGCAAAACCTGGCTACCGTTTCTGCCGTTATTGACCTGCTCCGCGCAGTATTGAGCAAGGAAGAAGTCATTAGCCAGACCAGGTTCTTGTTCGTGCTGGCTTCTACGACCGAGGGTTGGGAAAATTTTATCAATAAGCATGATCCTATCGGCCGTTTTTTCCGTCGTCGCGAAATGATCGGCGACCTGACCGCTGCCGAGACCCAATCTGTGATCGCCAGCACCCTGTCCGGGACAGGCGTATCGTTTGACCAGGAAATCATGAAAAATATATACCGCTACACGCAGGGACATCCTTACGAACTGCAATTGTTAGCCAGCCATCTTTTTGCCGCCCAGCTGCAGGGAAAAGTGACGAAGAGCGAATGGCTGCCGGCATTTAAGAATACTTTGCGTGAACTAGGCAAGGATTATTTCCAGAGTTTATTCGAGCGAGCGAGCGAGCGAGAAAAAGAAGTGTTGTTAGTACTGGCAGAGTCTAAAGCAGCATTGCCTCAAAGTGAGATTAGAAGGATAATGATCGTGGAAAAGCATGCTAAAAACTTCCCCGTGGCCAATATAAAAAACTTCCTGTATCGCTTACATGACAAAGGGCTGGTCAAACGCACGGACAACGGTAATTTCCAGATTCTCGATCCATTTTTTGGAGAATATGTTTTAAGTGATTACACCGATTAAATGCTTTTGCTTAAATCTGTGGAATCTCTTTTAAAATCTGTGCCTGTCCTCCCTGCCAGCCCCCGATCAGATCGGGGCTAGGGGGGATAATCGTTTTACCGTACCGCGGGATTATATTTCAAGCTGTTCGGAATGCATGAACATTCAAAAGCAATATTAAATTTGGCTATTTTGCCCTGGTTTTTCAATTCGAAGAGCCGGGGCACCATTTTATCCCGCAAACTGACCGGGTCAATAGTATTGATATAAATCTTGGTGCCGCCTTCAAAGCCAGCCGGGGTATTCACCCGCCACTTGATCAGGATATGCCAGGGCATAGCAAAATCAGAGTCCAGCGGCTTATAATACCACTCTTCATTGCAGGGGATGCGGGAGCCCATAGCCGCATGGCAGCCATGAACAATATCGCTGAACCCTTTTATTTCTTCATCACTCAATTCCCAGATATTTGAATAAGGACTCTTAGAATAAATCGCTATGGTCGGAAACCGGTGCCCAAAATCGGCAAAGGCTACAGCGTAATCATTCTCGGCAAAGACCAGGTTCTGGTAGCCGGCATAATTAACTGCCAATTCATTATAAATATTGGGATTGCCCCGCACTAATTCACTTTCTTCCTCAATAGACGTACCCCATTCATCGATCGCTACCAGTTGTTTATGCAAATGGTCAAAGCTGGCGCCCGCGCTGGAAAGCCAATTTTGGAACACGCTGATATAACGTACATAACGATTCGTCTGGTGGATAGCCTTAACAGCCTCAATGGTGAATTTAATATACCAGAAATGCTCTTCCGGAGTAAGCTCGCCGGAGGAACAGAGCTGGGAATCATATTCCGCAGTATCGCCATAGTGCTTATTAGCTACTACCAGTTCATGACAGCCGCCAAAAAAGGTATCGGCCATGTCCAGCTTGACTTCCCGGTTAATTTTTTGCGGATCCTTGCCCAGCAGGGTTAACTTCATATCAATTATTTTAAAAACATGGTCTTGGCCAGCTTGCGTGGACATATAGCTGTTCTTCCAGTTCACCAGATCAGGCTGCAGGAAGAAAGCATAGTTCTTAACCCAGTAATCATAGGAGACTATTTCAAATAAATTAGGGATACGGCGGAGTAAGGGCACAGTTTTACTCAGGTCCTGAGCCGCCACATTATATAGGATATTATATTTATCGCCTTCCTTGATCAGCCGTGATTTTTCGGGAGGAGTATTTAAGTAATTGGAAGCGCAGAAATTGCAGTAATTCTCCGGCGAATGCCTTTCTATCTTTTTGGCGTTTTT
>CAZFDO010000092.1:0-6637 GCA_964517965.1 uncultured Clostridia bacterium | reverse complement strand
ATGGAGATATTTTCAGAATTCCTGATTTAAGAAAGAAAGTGCTTTTTACTTTAGGTATTGTCATTGTTTACCGGATCGGAGCATTTATCCCTACCCCGGGAGTAGATGCCGGTGCCTTGAAAGCCTTTTTTGACAGCCAGAAAGGGACTTTGATCGGATTCTTTGACCTGTTCAGCGGCGGCGCTTTAAGCAAGCTATCCATTTTCTCCATGGGTATCATGCCGTATATCAATGCTTCCATTATTATGTCCTTATTACAGACCGTAGTGCCATTCCTGGAGCAATTAGCCAAAGAAGGGGCGAGCGGCCGCAAGAAGCTCAATCAATACACCAGACTGGGGACCTTGGGGCTGGCGGCAGTGCAGTCCTATGGCTTGACTTTCTGGATGCAGAGCATGAAATTCGGTGGCGTGAGCATAGTCAAAGATCCCGGATTAGGTTTCCAGTTGCTGACCGTGCTCACTTTAACCACTGGTACGGTGTTGATCATGTGGCTCGGCGAACAGATCACCGAGCGCGGCATCGGCAACGGCATATCCATCCTGATCTTTGCCGGTATTATTGACAGTATCCCGTCAGTTATATTTAATACTTGGCAGATGTTCAAGAGCGGTGAAATGAGCTTGTTGACCGTAGTGGCGCTCATAGCCGTGATCGTACTCTTGATCGGGTTTGTGGTATATATCCAGCAAGCGCAGCGGAAGATCCCGGTGCAATATGCCAAACGGATAGTCGGCCGCCGGATGTATGGCGGGCAATCCAGCTATTTACCTTTACGAGTTGACCAGTCTGGCGTTATTGCCGTTATTTTTGCAGTGAGCATCATGATGTTCCCGGCTACCATCGGCCAGTTTTTTCCGAATGTGGAGTTTTTGAAGCAGGTAGGCAGCTGGTTTACCCGCGGCGGATATATATATAATATGGTCTATGCCTTATTGATCATTTTCTTTTGTTATTTCTATACAGCTATTACCTTTAATCCCAATGACTTGGCCGATAATATGAAGAAGCAGGGTGGCTTTATCCCGGGCATCAGGCCGGGCCAACCTACCAGCGAATATATTGACCGGGTCCTGACCAGGATCACCTTGATCGGGGCGGTTTTTGTAGTGTTTATCGCTATTATTCCGGATTATATTTTCGTCGGACTGCACGCTGAGTTCTGGTCCAGGATATTAAGCGGTACTTCTATCCTGATCGTGGTCGGTGTCGCCTTGGATACCATGGGACAGGTAGAATCGCACCTTTTGATGCGGCATTATGAAGGATTTATGAGAAAAGCCCATCTTAAAGGAAGAATGCAGTAATGCGCATCATCTTATTTGGCGGACCCGGAGCAGGTAAAGGGACGCAAGCGCAGAAAATAGTTGACCAGTATCATATACCCCAGATCTCTACCGGGGACATCTTACGGGAAACAGCAGCCAGTGCCTCACCCCTGGCAATTAAGATCAAGGAAGTGATGAGCCGGGGAGAATTGGTTTCAGACGACCTGTTGAAAGAGATAGTGGCTGAACGGCTGCAGCAGGCCGATTGCCAGCAGGGTTTTATCCTGGACGGTTATCCGCGGACGACCCGGCAGGCGCAGGATCTGGAAGAAATACTGCAGGAGCGCAGCCTGAAGCTTGACGCGGTATTGTATATAGCCGTCGATGAGCAGGAATTAGTGACCCGTTTGTCCAAGCGCGGCCGGGCCGATGATAATGAAGAGACGATCAAGAACAGGCTGAAAGTATATGAATCAACAACCAGGCCGGTACTTGATTTCTATAAAGAAAAAATGCTATTGCAGAAGGTTAATGGAGTTGGTACGGTAGACCAAATATTTGTTTTGATCAGGGATGTCCTGGACGCCATTAAAAAATAACATGATAATTTTGAAATCTCCCGAAGAAATAAAATTAATGCGGGAAAGCGGCCGGATCACCGCGGAACTATGCGCTCTTTTAAAGGAAAATATAAAACCCGGTATTACGACCCTGGCTCTCGATGACCTGGCGGTCAGCTTTATTAAGAAAAGGAATGCCGTAGCTGCTTTTTTAGGCTACCGCGGTTATCCAAAAAGCGTCTGCCTCTCGGTGAACGAGGAAGTGGTCCATGGGATACCTAAGAACAGGGTCCTGCAGGAAGGCGATATTGTAGGCGTAGATGCCGGTGTGGTTTATAACGGATTTATCGGCGACATGGCCTTCACTGCCGCCGTAGGAAAGATCAGTGATGCTGCGCAGAAATTGATGACCATTACCGAACAAAGCCTGTATAAGGGCATTGAGCAGGCTAAACCCGGTAACCGGTTAGGAGATATTTCTCACGCAGTGCAGGAACATGCCGAACGCCATGGTTTTTCCATCGTGGAACAATATGTCGGCCATGGTATCGGCCGCCAGATGCACGAAGATCCGCAAATTCCCAATTATGGCCCGGCCGGATGCGGCCCGGTGTTGAAAGAAGGCATGACCATGGCGATAGAGCCCATGGTGAATGCCGGGACCTTTGAAGTGGAAGTGCTGGATGACGAGTGGACTGTGGTGACCAAGGACCGCAAACCTAGCGCGCATTTTGAACACACCATCGCGATCACGGCCAACGGGCCGGAGATTTTAACGAAGATATAAAAGATAGACCCCCCTAGTTTTGCTGATGCAAAACTGAACAGGGGGGTAAACGATAAAACCGTTTAGGAGTTGTTTGTGCCCAAAGAAGATGCTATAGAAGTTGAAGGAAAAATACTCGAATCCCTGCCCAATGCCATGTTCAGAGTAGAATTGGAAAACGGGCATAAGATCCTGGCGCACATTTCCGGAAAGATGCGCATGAATTTTATCAGGATACTGCCCGGTGATAAGGTGAAAGTACAGCTTTCACCTTATGACCTGTCACGCGGCCGGATAATTTTCCGGGTGAAATAGTTACTAATTTTTTTGGAGGATGTCCCAATGAAAGTTCGCGCTTCAGTCAAACCTATTTGTAAAAAGTGTAAAATTGTCAGAAGAAAAAGGGTGATCAGGGTGATTTGCACCAATCCCCGGCATAATCAGAGACAGGGCTAAAAGTACAGCTCGAAGCTCATAGCTCATAGTAAATAAATAAGAATATAATCGTTTTACCTACGAGCTACCAGCTACGAACTATGAACTATCTTACAGGAGGAAGGAATTAGATGGCGAGAATTATAGGCGTAGATTTACCCAAGGATAAAAGGATAGAGACAGCGTTATGTTATATCTATGGAATGGGATTGGCCCTTTCCAAAAAGGTCTTGGCGGAAGCGGAAATCAATCCCGATACCAAGGTCAAGGATCTGACGGAAGAGGAAATTAACCGGCTCAAAACTATCATCCAGCGTGATTACAAAGTAGAAGGGACCTTGCGCCGTGATGTTGCCAATAATATCAAACGCTTAGTAGAGATCGGTGCGTACCGCGGTTATCGGCATAAGAGAAACCTGCCGTCGCGCGGCCAGCGGACCAAGACCAATGCTCGTACCAAACGCGGTATGCGTAAAACAATCGGCGCAGTCAAGGTGAAGGAAGAGAACAAGACAGCTGCTAAAGGAGCTAAATAATAATGACTGACCAACAAGTACCAAAAAAAGAAGAAAAAAAGGCGCCGGGCGCTGGCAAGCCAGCTGCAGCCAAGCCGGTAGCTAAAAAGAAAAAAATACTAAAGAATGTGGTAGTAGGTGTCGCCCATATTAAAGCTACTTTTAACAACACCATTATTTCCATCACTGATATGAAAGGTGATGTCGTAGCTTGGTGTTCCACTGGTTCGCAAGGGTTCAAAGGTTCCCGCAAGGGAACTCCGTATGCCGCCCAGATGGCCGCTGAAGCAGCGGCGAAGAAAGCCGTAGAACAGGGCATGAGAGAAGTGACGGTTTTGGTGAAGGGCCCTGGTTCAGGACGGGAAACAGCTATCCGCGCTCTGCAGGCGGCCGGCCTGGCAGTGAATATGATCAAGGACGTGACCCCGATCCCGCATAATGGGTGCCGTCCCCCGAAGCAACGCAGAGTATAAAGAGCAGATGGCATATAGCATATGGCTTATGGTTCAAACCAGGAGCTTTTGCTATAGGCCATTAGCTATAAGCTATTAGCGAAGTATATTTAAGGAGGAGTTTGTGGCCAGAGTTATTGGTGCAGTTTGCAGGATGTGTCGTGCTGAAGGAGTAAAGTTATTCTTGAAAGGGACCCGTTGTTATTCAGCTAAATGCGCGGTGGATAAAAAAGCTACTCCGCCGGGACAGCAAGGTAAGAGACGCTCGTTCGGCATGTCTGATTATAAAACCCAATTAAGAGAAAAGCAGAAAGCCCGCCGTATTTCCGGATTAATGGAAAAACAGTTCCGCCTTTATTTTAAGAAGGCCGATAAGCAGAAAGGCCTGACCGGCGAGAACTTATTACGGTTATTGGAAATGCGGTTGGATAATGTAGCTTTCCGTTTGGGATTCTCGACTTCCAGGACCGGCGCCAGGCAGCTAGTTGCTCATGGCGGCATACTGGTCAACAGCAAGAAAGTCGATATCCCGTCCTATATCGTCAAAGTGGGCGATAAGGTAACGGTCAGCGAAAAGAGAAAAGGAAATGTCGCGGTGCTAGAAGGCCAGAAGGTCGTGGTAGAGAGAGGATTGCCCACCTGGCTGGACCTCAATAAGGATTCCCTGGTAGGCACGATCACCAAACTGCCGGACCGTACGGAAATGTCTTACCCGGTCCAGGAACAGCTGATCGTCGAGTTATATTCGAAATAATTTAACAGCTAATAGCTGATAGCAATTTGGCTCTTTAGTTCCTACGAGCTATGAGCTACGAGCCAAGAGCTAACACAGGAGGAAATATGAAGTTGAGTCCCATTGTAATGCCGAAAAGGTTAGAGTTGGATAAGAAGACGGCTACTGATACTTTCGGTAAATTCATTGCTGAACCGTTTGAACGCGGATATGGACATACTATCGGCAACAGCTTGCGCCGCATCTTGTTGAATTCCCTGGAAGGCGCAGCTATCACTAATATCAAGATCGAAGGCGTGTTGCACGAATTCTCCAGTATCCCTGGTATCAAGGAAGATGTGACTGAGATCATCCTGAACCTGAAAAAAGTGCGTTTCAAACTTTATACGAACGGCCCCGAAACAATATATTTACGCGCCAATAAGCAGGGTGTCGCCACGGCCGGTCAGATCGAAGTCAATTCCAATGTGGAAGTGCTCAATCCTGACCAGGTTATCGCTACCCTTAATCCTGGCTCGAAACTAGAGATCATGATCGAAGTGAACAAAGGGCGCGGCTATGTCATCGCCGAGAAAAACAAGAAGGAAGGCCAGGATATCGGCTTGATCCCTATTGATTCCATCTTTACCCCGGTCTTTAAAGTTAACTACACTGTGGAAAATGCCCGGGTTGGACAGATGACTGACTACGACCGTCTCATCATGGAGATCTGGACCGATGGCAGCGTTTCTCCGGAGGATGCGCTGGCTTACGCCGCGAAGATATTAAAAGATTCCCTGGAAATATTTATTAATTTTGAGGAAGAAGAAACCCAAACCGATAAAGCTGAAGAGACAGCGGTAGTAGAAGAGGAAAAGGTCAAGAAACTCCGCGATCTTCTGGACCAGAGCGTAGATATTATTGAACTTTCTATCCGGGCGCAAAATTGCCTGCGGGTAGCCAAGATCAAGCTGATCGGCGACCTGGTGCAAAGACGCGAGCAGGATTTGCTCAAAGTCAAAAATTTCGGCAAGAAATCACTCAATGAGATAATCAAGAAACTCAAGGAACTGGATCTATCATTGGGCATGGAATTACCTCCACAAGAAAAGGAGTAACATACAGCCATGGCACAAGGTAAAGTAGGCAGGAAATTAGGCAGAAACATGGGGCATCGGAAAAACCTCTTGAATAATCTGGTGAAGTCATTGTTCGAACATGAACAGATCAAGACTACCACTGCCAAGGCCAAGGAATGTCGGCGGGTAGCCGAGAAGATGATCACCCTGGCCAAAAAAGGCACCCTGGCCAGCCGCCGGGACGCATTCAAGTTTATCCGGGATAAAAGAATAAATAAAAAATTATTTGATGTGCTCGGCCCCCGCTATAAAGAAAGAAAAGGCGGTTATACCAGGATGTATCTATTAGGACCGCGACAGGGCGACGGCGCTGTAGAATCGATCATAAAATTAGTATAGTAATTAAGGGGTGGCTATGTTCAAAAGATTTCTAGGGCTTTTTGCTAATGATATGGGTATCGATCTGGGTACCGCCAGTACCCTGGTATATGTCAAGGGCAAAGGTATCCTTTTGCGCGAACCTTCAGTGGTGGCTATTGATAAGAATACTAACTATGTCCTGGCCGTAGGGGAAGACGCCAAGAAAATGATCGGCCGTACCCCGGCCAACATAGTAGCCATCAGGCCATTGCGCAATGGAGTCATCGCTGACTTTGAGATCACCCAGGAAATGATCCGCCATTTTATCCGTAAAGTCCGCCAGGACAGGACCCTCATCCGCCCACGGGTGGTGATCGGCGTCCCCAGCGGTATTACCGGAGTGGAAAAAAGAGCGGTTAAAGAAGCAGCAGAACAAGCTGGCGCAAGGGAAGTGTTCCTGATCGAAGAGCCCATGGCGGCAGCGATCGGA
>CAZFDO010000091.1:0-6645 GCA_964517965.1 uncultured Clostridia bacterium | reverse complement strand
CCCAGAATGTATTGATGCATCTAAAGTATACCGAGAGGCTGGCCGAGTTGGCCGCGATCGCCGGTTATTTGCATGATGTCGGAAACGTCATCAGCCGGGTGGATCACGGGATATCGTCCTCCAATATTGCTATTATGATCTTGCGGGATATGAATATGGACCCGGATGAGATCACCGAGATCGTGGGCGCGATTGGCAACCATGAGGAAGAAATTGGCGATCCGGTGAGCGCCGTGGCTGCAGCTTTGATCCTGGCGGATAAGAGCGATGTGCACCGCAGCCGGGTGCGTAATCCGAATATGGTGATGTTTGATATCCATGACCGGGTGAATTACGCCGCCGAAAAGTCTTTCCTGCGCGTAGATGCCGACAAAAGGATAATTACCCTGGAGATCACTATTGATACGACCATTTCACAGGTGATGGAATACTTTGAGATATTCTTGTCCCGGATGGTAATCTCGCGCCGGGCAGCCAATTTCCTGGAATGTAATTTTTCGTTAGTCATAAATGAGCATAAACTGTTGTAACTCCACAGATTAGAAATCGGTGTAATCGTATTTTGAAATCTGTGTAATCAATTTACGAAGTAAATTCGAAAGGAGTACATTAGTCAGACATGAATGCAAAACAGATAAAATGGATACTTGTTTTAGTAATAATGGCTTTATCGGTCTGGTATTTGTATCCCACGATCAAGTGGTATAGATATACTTCAGAACAACGTGAGGATAAGGAGAAAAACCAGGATACCATAGTAAATAAGATCATTAACCTGGGATTGGACCTGAAAGGCGGTATGCACCTGGTCCTGGAAGTGGACCGGACCAAGATCCCGAAAGGGACCACTTTGAATGACGCCATGGATCGGGCGATAGAGATCCTGCGCAACCGCATTGACCAATTTGGCGTAGCTGAGCCTTTGATCCAGAAACAAGGCGACAACCTGATCCTGGTGCAATTGCCGGGAGTAAAAGATACGCAAAGAGCTATTGAGTTGATCGGCAAGACGGCCTTGCTGGAATTCAAACTGGTAGATGATACCGGTAAACTAAATGAGGCTATTGAGGGTAAAGTACCTGAAGGATATGAGTTGCTAAAAGACCAGCACGAAGATCATATCCTGCTGAAAAAAGAGGCGATGCTTACTGGCGCAGCACTTTCCAATGCCAAAGTAAAGATCGGCGGACAGTATAACATGCCGTATATAGGCATAGATTTTACCGAGCAGGGAGCTAAAGATTTTGCCAAGCTGACCGGTGATAATATTAACCGCCGGCTGGCAATTGTGCTGGATGACGTAGTCCAGTCAGCTCCGGTGATCAAATCGCGTATCCCTGATGGCCATGCTATCATTGAAGGTAATTTTACCATGGAAGATGCCAGCGGACTGGCTATTGTCCTGCGGGCCGGCGCCTTACCGGCTCCGGTGAGTATTATTGAGAATAGGACCATTGGCCCGTCTTTGGGCCGGGATTCTATCCGAGCTGGATTAAAGGCTTGCCTGATCGGATTGGCATTTGTAGTAGTTTTCATGGTGGTTTATTATGGGATGTCCGGCTTGATCGCTGATCTGGCCGTAATTTTGAATCTGGTTGTTTTAATGGCAGCGATGGCGGCATTTCACGCTACCTTGACTCTGCCTGGTATTGCCGGTATTATCCTTTCGCTGGGTATGGCAGTAGATGCTAATGTACTGATCTTTGAAAGGATCCGGGAAGAATTGCGGGTGGGAAAGACTATTCGGGTGGCTATTGACACAGGATATGAAAAAGCCTTTAGTGCGATCATTGATTCGAATTTGACGACTCTGATCGCGGCCGCATTCCTGTTCCAGTTCGGGACCGGTCCGGTTAAGGGATTTGCCGTTACTTTGACGCTGGGTCTTGCTATTAGCATGTTCACTGCTATTGTTTTTACGCATTTGGTATTTGATTATGCCTTAGCCGGCAAAGATATTAAGAAACTGAGCATATAGGGAACGATATAAATCTGAAATAATCCGTATGCATCGTATTTAAAGGAGGAAGGGCGTACATGGAACTATTTCACAAAACTAACTTTGATTTTATAGGCCGCAGGTGGCTGTTTTTTACGGTCAGCGCTATTATGATCCTGACCGGAGTAGTGTCATTAATAGCCAAAGGAGGCCCCAGGCTGGGAGTAGACTTTACCGGAGGATCGCTGATTCAGGTAAAATTTGATCAGTTAACAGCTACTGGCGAGGTCAGGAAGACCTTGGATGATAATGGCTTTAGTAATGCGGAAATCCAGAGTTTCCTGGATACGAATGTTTTTATTATCCGCATCAAAAAATCAGTGACCCCTATGACTGAAGTGGCGAATAAAGTAGAACAGGCATTTAAGACAAAATGGGGCGAAAGTTCTTTTTTGATTGAACGAACAGAGATGGTGGGCCCCCGGGTAGGAGAAACCTTAAGTGAGCAAGCGCTTTGGGCGATCATCTTGTCCTGGATCGGGATTATTGCTTTCGTAACTTTCAGGTTTAAATCAGCAGCCCATGGAGTAGCGGGTGTCGTTGCCCTGGTACATGATGTAACCATTACCGTCGGTTTATTTTCTATTATGAACAAAGAGATCAGCCTGACTATCATCGCTGCTTTGTTGACGCTGATCGGCTATTCCATCAATGATACTATTGTCGTCTATGACCGTATCCGCGAAAATATGCGTTTGTTGCGCAATAAAACCCTGGGAGAAATAATTAATATTAGTATAAATGATACCTTAAGCCGGACCCTTATTACTTCAACCTCGATAATCGTTGTGCTGATCGCCCTATATCTCTGGGGCGGAGAGGTGATTCATGATTTTTCCCTGGCCTTGCTTATCGGCGTAATAGCAGGGACCTATTCTTCAGTTGCTGTGGCGAGTCCTTTAGTATATGAATGGGAGACCAGGAAAGCTAAGAAACGGGCTGCAGCAAAGTAATATGGCTAAAGACTTAAAACTCGTTGTTAAGATCAGGGAAAAAGAAGTCCTGCGGTATTTGAAATACGACCTGGCTAAAACCAAAGCAGACAGCAGTATTTACAAACTGGTGCAAGCGCAGATACAAACAGGTACCCTGTTAGTAGATCCGGCAGTGAAGTATAAAACCTTGCCTATTATCAGTAATGATGGGCAAAAAGTAACCCTGAATGATCTTATTATTGAAAATAAAAATATTGCCAGGCTGCTCAAAAATGCCCATAAAATAGTGATCTTTGCCTGTACTATCGGCGGGGCCCTGGAAAAAGAGATTGCCCGTTTGTTTGCTGCCGCCGAACCGACTAAAGCTGTGATCCTGGATGCAGTGGGTAGTGAAGCGGTTGAAGTCCTGATAGACAGGGTGCAGGAAGCTGTTACCGGTAAAGCCGGGTCCTATCTGGCGACACCGCGGTTTAGTCCGGGATATGGTGATTGGCCGCTCAGTATAAATAAGATGATTTTGAAATTACTGGAAGCGCAAACCATAGGAGTAAAAGTATCTTCTAAATTCATGCTGATCCCGCAGAAAACCGTAACCGGGATTTGGGGATTAGTTAAAAACGATAAAAGTTGATTGTTGATAGAAAAAGATCCGCGTAATCCGTTCTTAGAATCCGCGCGAAGTTCCCAGTGCCAGATTCGCGTAGCAAATCTACAGGGAATAATAGTTTTTTAAAGGAAGGAAAGTGACTTTCAAAAATCTTTTTAAAAAGAACAAATTGATCATTTTCGATGGAGCTATGGGGACCATGCTCCAGAGAGAAAATCTGCCCCAAGGTGTCTGCCCCGAGACCTATAATCTTACCCATCCGCAGATAATTAAAAAAATCCATCAAGCCTATATTAATGCTGGCGCCCAGGTCATCATTGCTAATACTTTTGGCGCTAACCGTCTGAAGTTGAAGAGTTATGGCCTGGCAGAGGACCAGGAAAAATTAATTTACGCCGGGGTAAAACTCGCTAAGGAAGCAGCCAAATCTGCAGATATTATTGTGGCTGGCGATATAAGTATCTTAGGTGAATTACTCGAGCCGCTGGGGAAAGTATCTTTCGGCGAAGCTTTAGATATATATGCTGAACAAGCCTGGTTGCTGAAAAATGCCGGTTGTGATTGCCTGGTTATAGAGACCATGACTGACCTGCAGGAAATGCGCGCCGCCATCATTGGCAGTAAGAAAACCGGATTGCCGGTGATTGCCTCTATGACTTTTGAAAAAGAATTGCGGACAGTGACCGGGACTGATCCAAGAACCGCCGCGATAGTGATGCAGTCCCTGGGAGCGGATGTGATCGGGGCTAATTGCAGCGATGGGCCAAAGGAATTGCTGGCAGTGGCCAGGGAGATGCTGTCGGTGGCGTATGTGCCGGTCATCATTCAGCCAAATGCCGGTTTGCCCAGGCTGGAAAACGGGAAAACAGTGTTTCCTCTCGGAGCCGAGGAATTCGCCTCCTTTGCCGCTGATTTTACTGAACTTGGAGTATCGTGCCTGGGTGGTTGCTGCGGAACGACGCCGGAACATATAAAACAGTTATCAGTCGCTAGTTCCGCCAAAAAGATCGGCGGACCAGCAAAAAAAGCTGGCGCAAAGATCAATAATACATATTTGACGTCTCGGACGAAAACAGTAGAGATAGGGGAGTATCCGGTGATTATTGGTGAACGGATCAATCCTACCGCCCGAAAAACGCTTGCTGAGGCGATCAAATCAAATAATTTTTCCCTCCTTTTACAGGAAGCCAAAGTGCAGGTTGAGGCCGGTTGTGATCTGCTGGATGTCAATGTAAGCGTGCCTGGTACTATGGAAAGAGATTCTATCAGAAAACTAGTCCTTGATTTGAGTTCGCACGTAGACAAACCATTAGTATTGGATTCTCCCAACCCAGAAGTAATAGAAGAAGGCCTGAAACAATATCCCGGTAAAGCGCTCGTCAACTCGGTTACCGGGGAAAAGGAAAAGCTAAAAAAGATATTACCGCTCGTCAAACAATATGGCGCCGCTGTGATCGGGTTATGCATTGATGAAAACGGTATCCCCAAAACCTGGCAAAAGAGAGTAGCTATTGCCGGGAAAATAGTAAAAGGAACCGATATTTTCGGGATTCCCCGCCAGGATGTATTTATTGATTGCTTGACCCTGGCTATTTCCGCTGAACCAGGCGGCACATTAGATACCTTAAAAGCTATTGCTGAAATCAAAAGAAAATACAGGGTAAGGACTGTCCTGGGAGTCAGCAATGTGTCCCATGGCCTGCCTAACCGGAGTTTGATCAATGCTAATTTCCTGGGCATGGCTATCGCCGCGGGCTTGGACGCGATCATCATGAATCCGCTGGATGAAAAAATGCAGGAAACTTTGTTGGCGGCAGCGTATCTTTCCGGCCGGGATGCTAACGGGCAGAAGTACCTGGCGAAGTTCAGCGGAGCAACTGCCGTCGCTAGTCGCCAGTCGCTAGTCACTAGTCTGAAGATAAATGATTTAAAAAACTCAATAATCACAGGAAATAAAGATGCGGTTCTCGGTTTGACTGAGGAAAAGCTAGCTGCCATCAAACCGCTGGATATTATAAATCAGGAAATAATACCGGCCCTGGAAGAAGTAGGCCGGAAATATGAAAGCAAAGAGTATTTCCTGCCCCAGTTGATGATGTCGGCTGAGTGCGCCCAGGTAGCGATGAAACGCTTGCAGAAAGAATTAGATAAAGATACTACCGGGCCTGCCCAAAAACAAACTACGATCGTTTTTGCTACAGTCAAAGGTGATGTCCATGATATCGGCAAGAACATCGTTATCGCTATTTTACAAAATTATGGATATAGGATCATTGATCTGGGTAAAGATGTAGCTGCGGGAAAAATAGTGGCAGCCGTAAAAAAGCATAAAGCCCGGGTAGTGGCTCTTTCGGCCTTGATGACCACGACTATGGTGGAGATGCCCATTGTCATTAATGCCCTTAAAAAAGCCGGATTAAAGGTAAAAACTATGATCGGCGGTGCTGTTGTGACCGGGGATTATGCGGCCAGTATCGGCGCTGACGCCTATGCTAAAGATGCGGTTGAAGCGGCAAGAGTAATTAAGGCGCTTATAGCAAATGGCTAATGGCATATAGCAAATACTTAAGGAAGAATATGATAATTACGAAACAAAAAGAGTTGAATAAAATATTGGAGCAATTAAAAGGCAAAAGTAAGGTTTTTGTCGTTGGTTGCGCGGCTTGCGCGACTAAGTGTGCTACCGGCGGCGAAGAGCAAGTCAGCGTTTTGGCAGGAGAATTGGCCAAACATCAGAAACAGGTAACTGGAACAATTGTACTGGATACTCCTTGCGATATGCGGATCGTCAAGAAAGACCTGCTCAATAATGAAAAAGCTAAACAGGCAGAAAGCCTAGTGATGTTAAGTTGCGGAGCCGGAGTCCAATCAATAGCGCAGATGTGGGATGCTATGGACCTGGTGCCAGCATTGGATACGTTATTCCTGGGAACGATAGAACGACTGGGTAATTTCAACCAGTATTGTTCTCTTTGCGGAGACTGCATTATTGATGAAACTGGCGGACTTTGTCCGGTGACCCGTTGCGCTAAAGCCCTGGTTAACGGGCCGTGCGGCGGAGCTATGGATGGTAAATGTGAAGTGAATTCAGACCTTGACTGTGT
>CAZFDO010000090.1:2644-6772 GCA_964517965.1 uncultured Clostridia bacterium | reverse complement strand
AAGAGCAATTAATATATTATCAATACTGAATAACTCTTTTAGCCTTTGTTTATTTAAAATATTTCCCCAACTACTAAACGATTCCATAATATCCGCCCTAAAGACTTTGGATTTTACGTTTGATTGACAAGAACAGTCGCCACAGATAAAACTTGTTCATAAGAGTAGTCATTCTCCTCAATATAACAGGTTTTTTCAATCCGTTTTTGGTTAATACTAAGTCTGCTTCGCGAATCGATAACATATTAGTGAATCCACCAGCCAAAGCATAGTTTTTTATCGTTTCCGGCCCGCCAACCCTATCCTTGTTTCCATACCGGGAATGTGCATAATTGTGATTTTGATGTATTGCAGTCACTACCTCTGTGGCATCAATTACCAGCATCCCCAGCTTTTTTACCTTCCATATCAGCCAGTTATCCCATCCTTGCCGTCCTATGGCAAAGGAAGGCATATTGAAATCTATCTTTTTGGGAAAAACCATGTAATCTATTCCTGAATATCCATGCAATTTTCCTTTTAGTTCAACTTCCCGCTTTAGTTCTTCTTCCCAATTATGGCCCTGATAATCAATTTTATTCTGCCACTCCAAGTCCCACCTTCTGCCGATGAGCAAATAGCTTTGCTGAGAGATACTCTTTATAGCAGCCATGAAATCAGAAACCAATATAATGTCTGCATTTAAAAAAAGTAAAATATCATTCTTTGCTTTCTGCCTGGCCAACTCAAAGGCTGAGCTTACCAAAGGCGTCCCGAATTCATTTTTTTGTATTTCCGGGCAATGCTCTAACTGATACTTCCTGGCTGCTGCCGCTACTCCCTCATCATCACCGAACAATATTATTTCATTATCACCCTCAAGCTTAAGCCAGCTTTGAATGGCATTATGTTGAGCCAATGCGTTTTGGCCACAAAAAGGCTTTGGTATGCTGAAAATTGTTAACATAAATTATCCATGTCCTATGAGCTGATCTGCCTGTATATATTGAATGTATCTTCCGCTGTTTTTTCCCAACTATAATTAAACCCCCTGGTTAATCCTTTTTTACTCAATGCAGACCAGGTTTCATTATTACTTGCTAATGTCTCTATCTGCGACGTCAGGTCTTCAACATTCTGAGGATCGAAATACAATCCGGCATCCCCTACCACTTCAGGAAGGGAAGAGCTTTCAGCAACGATCACCGGACTGCCACATTTCATTGCTTCCAGCGGGGTCAGGCCAAATCCTTCATATAATGAAGTGACTACCAACATCCGGGCATCCGCATAAAATAACCTGAGTTCTAGGTCATTGATCCCGCTAAATAGTTTCATGTTATCGGCCAACCCGTACAGGTTTATCAGAGCCAGTTCCTCTTTCGTCCATTTGCTATTACCGCCTATACAGACTAAATAATATTCAGCTCTCTTTGGCCATTGGCCAAAAGCCTTAAGCAAGGTAATAAAGTTTTTATATCCTCCACGGTCCCCTACATAAAGGATAAATGGTTTATCCAGTTGGTAACGCTGCCTGAAGATACTGCTTTCTTCCTGCACAGACGGCATAAAATGGTCACTAACAGCTAAATACACTACTTCTATCTTGTCAGCCGGCAAATCGAATAATGCAACCAGATCATTCTTTGTGCTTTCTGAGATAGCGATTATTTTATCCGCCTTAGCTAGCACTTTACGCTTATTATTACTGAATTTACTCGCTCCCTTCAGATATTGAGGGAATTTTTCATGGATCATATCATATACCGTCATTACGGTCTTTTTAGTACTAACATTAAACGGTCCATAATAAGTGGGATGATAAACATCAAAGGCTTTATTATCGGCTTTAAGCCACCTATTTAACGCTATCCTATTTAACAGTTCCAGGACCGGTCCTGATTTATAGATCTTTCTATGCTGACTGCCGGAATAATCTTCAAAGCATTCTCTTTTATCTGCCAAAGCATAGTAATTTATGTGCCAGCCTTGATAACAAGTCACTTTGAAGCCGTCTTGTTTAAGAGCATGGAGTATCAGCTCATAGAAATACCTGGATATTCCCCCGTACTTCTGCCGTATAAATATTTGATGATCGTATAACAGTTTCAAGTATTTCTGCCTCGCAATAATCTTTCATTGTATATTTTGATGATATCGGTGCTGAACATCGGCAAAGCCAGCAACTTATCCCGTGAATGATTCAACAGGCGCTGGTAGATTTTTTGCTCATTTAAGATCCGGCAAACCTTTTTGGCCAGGTCCTGCGGATCATTATGGGTGAAGGTATAACCGTTTTCTCCTTCAATAACAAACTCGGTTATACCACCAATTCTGCCGGCTATGACCGGCCGCCCAAAATAAAGAGCTTCAACTAATATTACCGGGCCAAATTCATTGGGCCATTGTTCAGGGACGATCACTAGTTCGCTAAATTCGATCATATTCCGGACTTCGGCATTTTCCATCTTAGGCAAAAAAATAACAGCTTCGGACAGCTTATGGTCAGCGATCAGCTTTCTTATTTTTGCTAAATGCTCAGGAACCGCATCCCCTATGCCTACCAGGAGCCGTACATTACGGGTTTCGGCAGATATTATCTCCATAGCCCTGATCAATATTTCTAATCCTTTATGATAGGAGATCGATCCCACAAACAACATATACCGCCAAGAAGGATCCAAGGCATATTTACCGGCTAAAGCCATTCTTTCTGCAGGAGCGCTTACTTTAGGCTGATAGTAGTAATTTACTTCTATTTTATCGGCCGGGATCCCGTGCAGGACAGCCCTCTTCTTAGAAGCCAGGGTGAGGGTGAGATACAAATCGATCCTCTGTAAAAAGTGTTCAAGTAAAAGAGTCCGGTAAAAAGCGATCATTTTCAGTACTAGTTTCAGCAAACTTTGCGCTGGCAAACCAGCAATGATCTGCAAACTGCACTCGTAACACCATATCCCTTGCTGTTTAGAACATATCGAACCATCGTTTTTTAGAAAAGTATTACGGTGACACAAAAGGAAATAATCCAGAAAAGTATAAGCGGTTTTAACACCCAGGAGACGGGCGCTGATCATAACCGGCAATAATAAGTACTTGGAATGGATGTGAATAATATCAGGACGGATCTTTCTCAGCTTTACATAACAGTCAAAGATAGCTAAAGGATCTATAAGGGGCTGTAATAACCTGGCTATTTTGCCATCCAGTTTAAACAGTGACCTTATTTGCACAAAGCATTCCGCAGCAGGACGGTTAAAATCAAAAGGAATGGTAAATATACAGGTCTCTATATTATCATTGGTAAGTTTTTCATATAAGCTATAACAATAAATTTCTGCCCCGCTCCATTTTTTGTGAAATCCTGGGATATAATCAGCTATTAGGCATACTTTCATTTTTCCACCATTAATAATGCCTGAAATATGAATTGGCCCGGTCTATTTCTTCGGGGACATTAACGTTAATATACTGGTCGCAAATAACTAATGCCTTAACCACATTACCATCATCAATGGCAGCCTGGATCAGATCCGGTAATTCCTTTTCTCCACGGATCTGGTTAATCGGAGTCTGTTTTATATAATCAAATATCTTATTTTTGAAAATACAGTTCCCCGTGCCCATAATATTGTTCCTGGGATGGGCTGGTTTTTCTATGAGCCGGCTTATTACCCCATTTTTGTCCTGGGTTAAGGCGTATGTTTTCCTGATCAGGTCCTTATCTTTTACTTTCACTACACCACAGAGGCCGAAAAGATCCTCTTTCTGGAACTTGCCCATGAATTCTTGATGTCTCGGGTTCAACATCAGTTCATCACCCAGCATGAGCATAAAGTCACTTCCATTCAATACCTTCCGGCTGGATTCCATGGCATGAACCAGTCCTGCCTGCTCGCTTTGTATGGCGTATTTGACCGGTTTTCCCTTATAGCTGTTACCATACCGGTTAATTATGTCCTCTGCCCGATAACCTACCACCACTACTATCTCTTTTACATCAGCAGACAATGCATTTTCGAAGCTGAATTCTATCAATGGATGACCTTTGATATTGATCAGACATTTATTTTGATTGGCAGAGCTTTCCTGCAGCCGTTTTCCCCGGCCAGCAGCTAAAACCAGTGCTTTCATGGCTTCTTCCCTTTTTTG
>CAZFDO010000090.1:0-2634 GCA_964517965.1 uncultured Clostridia bacterium | reverse complement strand
CCTTTTTTGAATAACTCGATATTTTCTTTTACCCAATTTACTAAACTGGCTACCCCTTCTTGCGGCAGTATTTTAGCTTCCCACTGCAATTCTTTCCTGGCTTTTGTTGTATCACAGATAAAATATCTGAGGTCTCCTATCCTGTCCGGACAGAAATTGACCTGTATCTCCTTGCCTGTTACTTCTTTTAGTATCTCCAGGCATTCCAGCAGGGAAATAGCTGTCTTGATATTTCCGCCAATATTATAAATACCTGGTTTCCGGTGACTGTAAAAAGCATCAAAAGCCGCACACAAGTCGGTAGCGTACAATATATCCCTGACTTGCTTCCCGGTCCCGTAAATATTTACCGGCTCGTCCAGTAGGGCGCGGATGGCAAAATTAGCCACCCAGCCGTGATCTTCCCCTCCCAACTGCCTTGAACCGTATAATCCGGTCAGACGAAAACTGGCCGCTTCTATCTTATACGTATCTATATAGGTTTGAATATAAAGGTCCGCGGAACGCTTGGAAGCGTGTAATGGGGTCAGCACTCCTTCCACGGTAGGATGGTCTTCATTTATTGCTTCTGGGTTCCTGATATAACGGGTATTGGTTTCACTTAAAGTCTCATTGATCTTGTTCCCGTAAACATGAATGGTGGCGCATGATACCATCGGGATCTTGTGTTTCCTGGATATTTCCAATACATTGAATGTCCCTACTACATTAGAAGTAAAATCCAAAGAAGGGTCCTCTACGCTGATCGTCACAGCTGGTTGTGCCGCGGTATGTACGATAAAATCACATCCCCTAGCTGCTTTTTCCAGGTTTTCATAATCCCTGATATCCTTTTTAAGGATTTCCACTCCCATTTCTTGCAGTAATTTCCAATTGTAATCCCTGGCCTTTTCTACCGCATATCCAGTACGCATTAACTCATATTTGGTCATATTATCGTAAGCAATGACTTGCGCCCCTTTTTTAATATAATATTCACAGACATGTGAGCCAATGAAACCGCATCCTCCGGTCACTAGAACTTTCATTTACTTTCCCCCTTTAATTAGTATCTTTTATATCTTTTTGGATACCAAATGTTTTTTCTCTAAAACTGGTATCATAACCCCGGCAGTTCTGGCATAGGTATGGCACCTGACCATTTTTACGGTTAACGCCAGCCCTGGCTTTTCTATATCTTTGTTTATCCCAAATATCCTTAAAATTTTCCTGGAACAAATTTCCTAAAGCATCATTTTTTAATTTTATCCGGTTATTAGACATTAGCAAAGCACAATCCAAAAGGGCTGAGCCATCTATCATTATATAAGGCTGTAACCATTTTGCACAGGAATCCATAGTCGCGCAATTATTAGTGGTGTGCGACCAAATTAAATTAATGTTGTATTTTTTTGCTAAATCGTCCGCCACAGAGATGATTTCCTGCGGGATATTGGCAACATTCAAATGATCAATATCCGGGAAACTTAACAAACCTACTACCTGCACATCAGTTAACTTACCCAGATTAACGTCAAGTTCATGTATTAATTCCAGCAGCTTTGGTATTTCCGTGATATTATCTTTCATCGCGATTAATCTAAAGAATATATAGGGCAAAGGGGTCTTTCTTTTCTTTTTTATTTCTTTTAGCGCCCTAAGATTTTTGATCACCCTTTCCCATTTCGCTCCCACTCTTATCTTTTCATATGTTTCTTTAGATGCTGCGTCGATTGACACCTCTATCCTTTCCACGTCTAAATCGATAACTTTTTCAATATAGTCTTCTTTAAACAAATCAAAACTTTCCACAAACATGGTATTTACGTTTTTCTGGTTCAGATATCCCAGCATTTTGAAAAAATCCTTATTCAGGAAACCTGTACCCTCTCCAGTTACATTAATGTAACGCAATTTTGGGAACTGGTCTATGATCAGTTTAAATTGCTCAAAGGTCATATCCTGATGACGGTATTTTTCATCTTTCCAATAGGTATGCTCACACATGACGCAGCGCATATAACACTTGGTGGTTATTTCTATTTCAATTTCCTTAGGATAGGGGGCCATAAACGGAATCATTTTAAAAATAAAATCAAACTTACCTCCATCAATATCCCTGACCCATAATTGGCTCCAGATAAGATTACAGGCTTTCCTAACTCTTCCCTTTCTTATAAAATACCACACCTCATCAGAGTGCTTAATCAGAAAGGTTCTCGCTCCTTTGATCTTTTTAATTAAAATATTGATAAAATTAGACATAGTTGCTTCCATCTAAGGTATCCATAATGATACTTTTGGATTCAATAATATAGCGGTTAAATAATTTCCCATTATACATTACAGTTATCTCCTCTTTTTTATGAGAATCATTAAATATAATCAATCGCTGATCAACATGCATAATATAAGTTTCATTTCCTGGCTCAATGTAGATGCTAAGCGGCTTCCAGGAATACTTATTATTCTTATTAAAAAGGAATGGCAATAATTCCTTCGAAAAGTTACTAATCATACCGCAATCAAGATTTATTATAAATCCCTTTCCGGATGGGATAACTCCAGCCGGTTTTCCGCAATCAAGATATATTCCTCCTGATTTTATCCAAGCTGATATCTGTTCCTGCGTTGAGCTGTTCTCAATTATTTTTT
>CAZFDO010000089.1:0-6974 GCA_964517965.1 uncultured Clostridia bacterium | reverse complement strand
TATAATTGATCTTACCAAATTCCTGCAATAATATTTTGTCAAATATTTGCTGGTCTTCAATGCCTTCTACCGAATACAGGTTAAATATCCGGTTGATCATTTCTTTTTTGGAAAGATCCAGTCCAGCATCAATCATGGCTTCTACGGCTGCTTCTACCGCTACGCGCTTCGCTTTCATGAAATCCCAAAGCGTATTATCCAAATCAAAAACCACTGCCTTAATCATGATTTATCCTTTTTTAGCTGGAAAGGCTCAACCAGCAATTTATCCATATTAAGAGCTTTCATTGCCCCTTTTTTATTGACCAATATTATCTCCAGCCGGGGATTAAACTCTGCCACTACCTGGCGACAGGCCCCGCAAGGAGGAGTTAAAGCTTCTGTGTCAGTAAATATCACCATGATCTTTAATTTAATTTCACCGCTGCTAACTGCTTTCACTACCGCTACCTGTTCAGCGCAGATACTCAGCCCGTAGGAAGCATTTTCAACATTACAGCCAGAATATATTTTCCCGCTAGCGGTCAGCACGGCGGCGCCAACTTTAAATTTGGAATAGGGGGCATAGGCTTTATCCGCTGCCAGCTTGGCCATTTGCACCAGTTCCTGTATCTCTTTTTCCACCTGTTTGCCCTCCTTTTTATGACCTCTATAGAAACTAAATAACTTCTTCAAAATGCGATAATCGTTTAAATTCTTTAAAACGCTGTTCAATTTCCTCATATTGCAGTCTTTTAAAACGGTTCAAGCTGAAATCTTCTACATTAAAGGAAGCCATGACGCTCCCAATGATCGTCGCCTGGCGGAAACACTGCTCTGAAAGATCCCCTTTGTTCGCCAGGTAACCCATAAACCCGCCGGCAAAACTGTCGCCGGCGCCGGTAGGGTCATTAACTTCTTCCAAAGGAAAGCCGGGAGCACTGAAAACCGCGCCCTGGCTGAACATGAGCGCGCCGTATTCTCCTTGTTTTACAATAACATGCTTGGCGCCCCAGGAAAATATTTTCTTGGAGGCTTTAACCAGGTTTAATTCTTTGGTCAACTGCCGAATCTCTGCTTCATTGATGAAAAGGAGGTCTACTTTAGTGATCACTTGCTTTAAAGCATCCAGTTTCTTTTCAATCCAGTAATTCATGGTGTCACAGGCAATAAACCGGGGGTGTTTCACCTGTTTCAACACTTCTAATTGTAATTCCGGATCAATATTGGCCAGCAGGATAAAAGGCGAGTCCTGATATTCAGCCGGCAATACCGGCTTAAATTGAGCAAATACATTCAACTGGGTATCCAGGGTCTGTGCCGTATTCAAATCGTAGCTGTATTTCCCTTTCCAGCGAAACGTTTTCCCGGGATTAATAACTAATCCGCTGGTATCAATCCTCCGGCTCTGCAAATACTCGACTTCCTTTTCCGGGAAATCAGAACCTACGACTGCTACCAGATTTACCGGAGTGAAAAAACTGGCCGCCACACTGAAATAAGTAGCCGAACCGCCGAGCACGTCTTGCACCTGGCTAAAAGGAGTCTCCACGGTATCCAAGCCGATCGAGCCCACTACAAGTATCTTGTTCATGTATGCTCCTCTAAATTAATTCCAAATGAACCTTTCAAAATACTCCTGAAAATCATTACGTATATGTTTCCGGTGTAGAAGAAGCCGTCAGGTTTTGGCGTCTGCTTTTTACACCGGGTTATGCGATGGATTTAATTTTCCTATTAGATTATCTGTTTCCTGAGCATATTCATAGTCAAGAGTACCATTGACTGATTGTAGCTTCTTAAAACATTCAACTTTTGTCCCATTATGGATCATCATATTGAAATAATTAACAATCTCTTCTTTTGAAAACAATTGTTCAAGAACATACTTTGCCCCAAGGTCAGCGTCTAATTCAACGGGTATTTCATGCACATTTACAGTCAACCGTCCAGAAGTATGATAAAGTTCAATCAGTTGGTCAGTTTTATTATGAATATTGGGTGTTGCAAAATCCTGCATAAGATGTTTAAGCTCGTGCGCATAAATCCATACAAAAGTAATGTTATCTCTCTTCCACACATTTCTTGATAACCAAATAAAATTAATCGTAGATGAATCTTCCATAATATTGATTATATCTTCTGGACTCTTTTCTTCAATGTCACCGGTCTTAATATTCCCATGAAAGGCTTCATTACGATATAGCGGATTGGGATATTGAGAAAAATCTTCATCCGCAAGATAAACGACCAATCCATCTCCTCTAACACCTAATGTTTCTTGCGTTTTGATGGCCAAACTCTCAGTTGATTTCGGAATTGATTGTTGATTTTGTCTAACAAATCTCATAATTAAATCCTTCACATAACGGCCCCAATATAAAGAATGTTTTGCAGCTCAAAAACTCTGGTGAATGCTGTAAGGCATAAATCTGCTATGCTCTGTATTAGGCAATGAACTTTACTTATTTTATTCTGCCTCATTTGTAAATCAGATTAAACAAACGATTGGCTGAATCGCTGTCCAGATCTTTTAGAATTTTATACTCGTTTAAAGCAGAACCCTTATCCCCAATTATTAAATAAGCCACACCCAGATTGCAGTGTGCCTCAGCAAGATTGGGATTGATGCGGATTGCTTGCTTAAAAGCCTCAATCGCTTCAGCATTGCGCCCAAGTTTGCCATAGGCATAGCCCAGAACGTAGTGCACCACAGCATCATCGGGATTGATGCGGATTGCCTGCTTGTAAGCTTCAATCTCTTCCGTGTAGCGCCCGAGTTTGCTATAGGCCCAGCCCAGAAGGTAGTGCGCACCAGCGTCATCGGGATTGATGCGAATTGCCTGCTTGTAAGCCTCAATTGCTTCCGTATGCCGACCAAGTTCGCTATTACAATACCCAATTAGGGAATAGGCTTCAGCGTAGCTTGGGTTTTTCTTGACCGCCTTTTCAAAATAAGGAAGGGCTTTCTCATAATCACCTGCCCAAAGGTAAATAAGCCCTGAATAGTTAAGCCCCTCGGCAGAAGCAAGCCATTTTTCAGTTTGGCCCGTTTTCCATTCATTCAGCGTCTTGCCTTTTTCCATTTTTAGTTTGGCTATTCTTTCACCCGGAATGGCAAAGTTCAGGTTTTGTCCTTCAACGAGTTGAAAAGTTGCAATCCCGATGACTTCGCCTTTCATATTGACCACAGGACTACCGCTTGATCCCGGTGAAATGGGCGCAGAAATCTGATAAATATTACCAAATGCGGGAATTTCCCGAACAGCCGATATAATGCCATCCGATACGGTTCGTTCAAGCCCTAAGGGACTGCCAATTACTACGACTCGCTCGCCGACTTCAGGAATAGAACCGCTGATAGATAAAGAATGTACAATTTTCAGAGGAATGTCTACCGATACACGGATGATATCGCCTTCCTTGTCCTCTGCCACAATATGCTTGATAGGGTAAACTTTCCCTTCTGCTATTTTGACCTCGGCGCGTTTTGCGCCTTCAAATACATGTCGATTGGTAATAACATCGCCATTTTGACTGATAAAAAATCCGCTACCCAGGCTGAGAGCTACTCCTTCCTGGTCATAGGTCAGGATAACGACGGTAGATGGTTGGATCTTTTTAACGATCGCCGGTAAATTTTCCTGGGCCAACAATGTTGGAAAAAACATAAAACAAAAAAGAAAGGTAATTGAAGGTATCAAAATCCACCGCTGTGTTCTCATACTTTCATCTCCTTATATTGTCGCTTAACTCATTATTAAGCACATTGCATATATCTCAAACGCACCATCCGAAGGGATTGGCGAGCAATAATTACGCTGATTTTATCTTCTATCTTTAATCTGTGTAATCTGGTTTTGTAATCGGTGTAATCAGGATCTGATGGGTTTTTCAGCAGACCCTTTATTTTATGTATTTCCCTACTATAACCTGCAAATCTTTTTTAGCCTTGGCAGAAATTATCTTCCGGTCGGTAATTAGCGCGTCAGCCAAAGCCTGGTCACAATGACAATCTGATTTGATCGGCAGGACCTTCACTAATTCTTTAATGATAGTCTTGGCTTTAGAAACATTGCCCAGCAGCACCTTAATGACCCCATCACCGCTCACGGTTGCTTCAGAAGTATGCCAGACATCATAATCAGTGATCAAAGCCAGTGTGCTATAGCATATCTCAGCTTCCCTGGCTAACTTGGCTTCGGTGACATTGGTCATACCAATAACATCGACTCCCCATCTACGGTAAATTTCACTTTCGCTTTTGGTAGAAAACTGCGGCCCCTCGATGCAGATATAATTACCGCCACGATGAATGCGGAATCCTAATTTTTGGCCGATGGCGTATACCGCACTGCTCAAAACCGGACAAACCGGGTTAGCCATGCCCACATGCGCCACCAATCCTTTGCCAAAAAAAGTAGATTTTCTCTGGTTCGTGCGGTCAAAAAACTGGTCTACGATCATCAGGTCTCCGGGGACCAGGTCTTCACGCATGCTGCCTACCGCGCTTATTGACAGTATCTTTTCCACCCCTAACTTCTTGAAACCAAAAATATTGGCCCGGTAATTAATCTCTGAAGGGGTTATCCTGTGCCCACGGGCATGCCGGGGCAGGAAAGCTATTCTCTTACCATTAAGATCGCCGATCATAAATTGATCGCTAGGCTGGCCAAAAGGGGTGCTTATGGTCTTAGCCTTTAAATTCTTGATCCCTTCAATATCATACAATCCACTGCCGCCAATGATGCCTAATTCAATTTTTTCCACTATTACTCCCTCTCTTAGAACGATTACACAGATTTTTAAACGATTATCCCCCCTAGTTCTGCGATTGCAGAACTAGCAGGGGGGACAGGCACAGATTAAAAATAAGATCATAATACAACTAAATTCTTTTTGAGAACTTACTCAATAGCAGCAATAAAAAGATCACCGCAGAGCTGGCACTTATTAAAATCCCGAGCCATAAAGACCGCGGCTGATAATGAAACCATATTTCATGCTTGCCAGCTGGCACAGCTACTGCCTGGAACATCCCGGCCTCGCGTTCCAGCACTCCAGGCACACCGTCAATAGACACGGTCCAGCCAGGATAGAACGTATTCATGAGCACTAGTTTGTCTGACGCAGGCAAGTTTGTATAGATCTTGATGCCATTGTTATAACTATGAGCGATGATGGGCAGGATTTGTTTATGCTTAACATAATAAGCACGTTCTTTAAAGAATAGATTCTCATACAGATAAGTCTGCGCATCTTGAAAAACCGGTTTTAAGCCTGCCGTGGCGATCTTTTGATCAGCAATGATGTACTTTACATTCAACCGGCCCAATGCCGGCAAAGCTTTAGGAATAGCCTGCTGTTCAATTTCTTTTAGCTGTTTGTTCAATGCCGGCAGCTCTAAGGGACTATAGCCATTGATCTCATCGACTCCCCACAGCAGGTTCATATTAGGAGTAAGGCCTGGCCCCGGTCCGGGGATCTCAGCATCCGGCTTGATCCGATAATTATAGACCCTAAAATAATCAGGATCCTTTTTTAATATATTGAGTAACCGGTATGACGGGGACAACTGATTTTTCTCGACAGTCACATTATATCCCAGCCCAAAATAATAAAGGTCACACATAATAATTCCCAGCAGGATCAACTGAAAAACCCGCGTTTTAATTTCACCTTCCAGAAAACCCTTAATGACCCAGTACACTAAAAACAGGATGATCAACTGCGCATATACGTGCAGGCTGATCAAATCCAGAGAATACTGTAACCCGCCAATTAATTGATCCGCCCAAATTACCAGGTTGGCAAATGTGTTTTGGCTGAAAATACCGGCTATTTTAGCTAAGCGCTCCTTCCCCAGCAAGATCAAACCATAACCCAGTCCAAAAGCCAACAGCATGAACGAACCAATTAAGACATAAACTTTTTTTAAAACCCGCCCAAACCGCTCTTTTTTTAAAAGAATTATTTTCAGGCCAAATCCTGCCAGCACCGCCAGACTAAAATTACTGAGCAGCAAGTATCCGGAAATGCCGTCAGCATGATGGCCGAGCGACAAAGCTAGAGTGCTTATAAAAAGCAAAATGAAAAAATTCAGATGCCTGGTAAGACGGAACATTAGCGCCACCAAAGCCAGTACCAGCGGAGCGATCCCGATATAACAAGCTAAATCCCAGTAAGTAGCCAAACCATAATAATATGGACTGGCCGAAGGACTTTGCCAACCAAAGAAATTAGGGAAAATATAGGTAATTAAATTGCGTATCGGGAAATAGGCAGCCCCGTAGTCATAATTACCAGAACGTACCCCGTTTAACAATAACTCACGATAGGGCAATAATTGGACCGCGGCCAAGGATAAACCCAGGAGGACCAAACCAGTAAAATACGCGGCTTCCCTGAAGGGTAGTTTTTCCCGTGACCAGAACCAGGCAAAATAGGCAATATATACTACTATAGAAAAAACTAATATCTGCGGGTTCCCGGCCAATGCTTGCAGGGCCACTATCAGGCTAAACCAAACCAGAAAGGATCGGCGTCGTTCCTGGATATACTTTTCAATAAAATAAAGCCCCAGCGGTAACCAGGCAGCAGCAAGGATTACGCTGACATGCATCAAATTCGTGGTCAAAAATCCGCCAAAAGCGAAAACTAAACTAGTCACTAAAGCTGCGCTCTCCTCTAACCCCATCTGCCGGGTGTAGAGATAAGTAAAAAGGCTGGCCAGCAAAATATGGAATATAAGTAACAAAGATACGGCGTATTCTGGAGCGAAGAAAGCATGTGTGAAGAAGGTCAAAGGATAGAATGCGCCCAAATGCCCGGCGGCAAACAAGGGGAAACCGCCAAAAAGCTGAGGCACCCATAGCGACAGATTTCCACGTTGCCAGGCAGCGGCCAGCACTTTTTGGCCAGGCAGGTAAAACCGGGCTATTTCACCAAATAAATAAAACTTATTTTTAACCAAATTGTCAAAATACACCAGGCCC